>PFIF01000249.1 GCA_002782605.1 Deltaproteobacteria bacterium CG_4_8_14_3_um_filter_43_13
ACATAAAATTATATGTAATATCAAGAAAAAAGAGAGAAATGGAACTAATGAATGGTAAAGGATTCTAGATGGAGCACAGCAACAAAGATTTTAAGTGGATATTTTGTACTTGAAGGGGAGCTTTTTTATTTTATTTTTTTAGAAAAAAACTTGACAACATTTCTCAAAAATGATAATTTTATACTATAAAGGTAAGTATTATGATTACCTTTATTATTATAGTAATAACAACTTTATTGCCAGTAATTAACCACCTAACCGTTCTTTTGAAAAAAATTCAAAAATGATTAAATAATATAAATTAATTTTAAGGAGGGTACTATGACAGTAATTAAATTAGTTGTTGGTGGGATACTCCCGTATATTACCTTGGTTGTTTTTTTGTGGGGTATTATTTACAAAATCCGCAAATGGAACAAGGCTGCCCAGGGGAAGATGACCCTCTATCCCACTCCCTCAACCCCAGGTGGGAAATGGAGAAAAATTATTAAGGAAATCCTTATTTTCCAGAGCCTTTTTAAAGGCAACAGGGCTCTATGGGGTGGGACTTGGATATTTCACGCTAGTCTTGCCCTGATTTTCATCGGTCATTTCAGAGTGGTAACCGATTTTCCTATTCTATGGCGTGCACTCGGAATGGGAAAGGATGATGTAGACACTTTCTCGGCCACAGTTGGGGGGATAGCTGGGTTAATTATTCTCGTAATGGGAATATACTTGCTTTTCCGACGAATGGTGATTCAACGTGTTAAGGAAATCTCTGATGGGGAAGATTACTTCACGTTAGGTTTGATCCTTGCCATTATCATTAGCGGAGATATAATGCGGTTTATAACCCATTTTGATCTTGTTCAAAGCAGGGAGTACTTTGCAGCCCTTGTCACCTTTAGTAGGGTATCTGTCCCTGCTGATCCTGCTTTTCTTGTGCACTTCTTTTTGGGACAGTTATTGATAATCTACATACCTTTTAGCAAATTTCTACATATACCCGGTGCATTCTACAGCAAATCAATAATTTATCAAGAATAGAGAGGTGTTATCATGAGTGAAGAAAGAGTAATTTCCCATAGTGATATCGAAAAAGCAATCAACTCTGTAAAGGCCATCAAGGATGGTCCCAGAGCCCTTCAACTATACATGGATATCTGTGCTAAGTGTGGAACGTGCGCTGAGCAGTGCCATGTCTCCAAAGCCAACCCCAATCGTCGAACAAACCCGGCTGCCCGATCTGACCTTATCCGAAAACTGTACAAACAAGACGGTTCAATACTTACAAAGATCAGTGGTCTCTTAAATGGCAACAACAAGAGTTTAAGTGCAGATGACCTCCAAACATGGGTGCGAGACTTCTACGAGTGTTCTGGTTGTCGCCGCTGCGCACTATACTGTCCTTTTGGTATCGATAACTCCGTAATCACGCGTAAAGGTCGTGCTATTGTTCATGCTCTTGGTCTCTCCCCAAAGATGATGGTGCAAACCCAGGAGACATCCGATAAATTCGGAAATGATGAAGGGCAAACTTATAAGTCCTTCATGAATGCCGTTGAATTCCTCGAATCGGAGTTAGAGGAAGAGCACGGCATCCCTATCAAAATACCTGTTGATCAGGAAGCAGACATTCTATTTGTACCGGCCTCGGCAGACCTAATCTCCTTTCCCGAAACTCAGATGGGATCTGCAACGTTTTTCCATGCAGCTGGATTGAACTGGACGATGAGTTCAAAGGCCTTCGACGGCGCAAATTTTGGGCTATTTACTGGGGACGATGCCCACATGAAGCGCAAGAATAAGGTACTCCACGACGCGTGCCTGGAGCTTAAGGTAAAGAAGCTTGTGATTGGTGAGTGTGGTCATGCTTATCGAATCGCAAAGCGTATCGGGGGACCTTTCTATTGGGGCAATGATATCCCTTATGAGGTTACTAATATATTTATACTCGCGGCAGAAAAGCTACGCAAAGGAGCCTTTAAGCTTGACCCAGGTAGAAATGCAGAACCTGTGACTTATCATGACCCGTGCAACTTCGCACGAAGCACTGGGGTAATTGAGGAACCACGAGCTTTATTGAGGGCATGTGTAACTGATTTCCGGGAAATGACCCCAAACCGTGAAAATAACTGGTGCTGTGGAGGTGGAGGTGGCCTGGCGGTTATGGACGGCAAAGAAGGGGTAAAGAAGAATGAGGTTACTTTCATGGAGTACAGAATGAACGTTGGAGGAAAGATGAAGTTGAATCAAATTAAGGAGACAGGAGCAAAATACGTGGCAGCCCCATGCGCTAACTGTAAACGACAGATTATGCAACTCATGGACTACCACAAGATGGATGTTAAGGTCGGAGGAGTGTTCGACCTCTTCGATAAAGCTGTAATCTTGGACAAATAAGGAATGAACACAGAAAAACTAAGATCCCGCAAAATAGTTTAATCGTCTAAAGAATTAAAAAAATAAAAATGGTAATTGTTTAAAAAAGGAGGAACATTAAGATGGGACCTTTGGAAAAGGAAAATGTAAGAAAAAGAGTCGTTGTCATCGATGA
Organism: Deltaproteobacteria bacterium CG_4_8_14_3_um_filter_43_13; assembly: GCA_002782605.1. GTDB lineage: Bacteria > Desulfobacterota > UBA8473 > UBA8473 > UBA8473 > UBA8473. The sequence goes on from PFIF01000249.1 coordinate 2,540, forward strand.
TGAGGAGGACTTGACAACCTACTTCTCAACAATATTGGAAGAGAATGGTTTTTCCGTTAAAACAGCCAACAACGCTGTGGACGGGGAAAAATTGATAAGAGAGGATCCTCCTGATTTGATTTGCCTGGATTTATTGATGCCTGGAAAAACAGGTGTAAATCTGTTTCTCAGATTGCATAGACTAGAAGAGCCGTTAAGGGATATTCCCCTGATCATAATTACTGGTATCAAGGAAAAAATCAACGTCGATTGGAAAGATATTGTCTCTAAATCCAAAGCTCGAGTACCTGATGGTTTTATTGAGAAACCTGTAACGCCGCAACGTCTTATGCGTGTCGTCAACAATGTTCTCAGCCGTGGACCTGAGAAGGAGGTTGTATTCGAGTAGTGACAATAGGGTCGCATCTTGAGGGGCTGTTGCCCAAATCCCTTTTTCTATCCCATTGGCCATGCGTAATTTAGGCTATAGGCTAATAGCCTTTTATGTTCATAATTGTGCCCAATATTCTTGTGATTCACTGGGAGGTGTGGTAAAATAATACATTATAAATACAAGGAGTTTAGTGCTATGATGGGTTATCAACCACCTCCCCAGGAGAACTTATTTATTTTGGGGATTATTGTTTTGGGCAACAAACCGTTAAGACGCGACCCCCCACTAGACCCCACTACAGACATACCGAAAGGGGAGAGAAACAGGGAATACAAACTATACCTAAAGGAGGTATTTGAAAATGTCTACTCGACAAGTTTGAAGGGAAATGGTAGATTTTTAAGCTGTCCGCTATAGATAATGTCATGTACAATGTCAACTTATATAATGTGAGGATAAAAGTAATGTCGTTTGAGATTGTAAGAAAAATTATCCCTTTTTCCCAAAAGGGCTATTGTTGCAGCCAGATATTATTTCTTCTTGCCCTTGAATCCAAAGGCGATGCAAACCCGGATCTAATCCGATCGATGGCCGGCCTATGCAATGGCATTGGATACAGCGGTGAAATATGCGGGGTTTTGACCGGTGCAGCATGTTTGATTGCTTTCTTTGCCGGCAAGGGATCGGATGAGGAACAGGAGAATGACCGTTTTAACCTGATGGTTTCGAATCTGGTGGAGTGGTTTCAAGAGAGTATCGGAGGCAAATACAACGGCATTAAATGTGAAGAGATTTTGGGAGAAGATGGAATAGAAAAACCGGATTTAAAGATATGCGCGAATATCATAGCTAAAACGTACAGTATGGTAACAAAAATACTAGAGGAAAACGGCTACAAAATCTGAAAAAAATTTACGTGTCCCTAATTTATTTTTTCGCGGGAAGCATAAGGGAGGAGAAGAATGAGCTCACAAGAAATCGGTAGTTATAAATCGATTAAGCTGATAAAAAGCAAAAAGGTCAATGAGTTAATTGAGCAGAGGTATCTTACTGACGAAGATTTGCAGATAGTGATCCATAATGCTGAAACAACTGGGTATAAGCTCTATCAGGAGGGGAACAATAGATTTCTAACCAGGTCGGCGAAGTACTTACCGGTAATCTATGCCGAATATACCCCAACAGATGATGGATATGAGGTTCACAGTGCTTACGGTCATCGTTCTATAATCATTTAGGGAGGACAGATTATGGTGCAATGGCGTTGCTTCCAATGCCACGAGGATATGGCTGAAACTATAGTGGAATTAGAGTTTTCAGGTGTTGAAGGATCGGCAGAAGGGATAAAATGTCCGAAGTGCGAGGTTAAATATCTTTTGGAGGATATCGTAATAAACAAGGTTTTTCCGGCAGAAGCAGAGTTGAGTTATAAGTAATACGGTTAAGGGGCGAAAGAAATCCGTGAACAATCTATGTTGCAAATGTGGGTTAGACCAGGTCTTAGAAAATACCTTACATCCCGGTGGATTAAAACTGACAGAAAGACTTGCAGGGGTTGCCATGTTAAAGCCGGGTTGCAAGGTTCTGGAAATCGGCTGCGGTAAGGGCATTACTGCCTTATTCCTTGCCCGAAATTATGGATGTTCGATTACCGGTATTGATATATCACCGATCCAGATCGCTTTGGCAAGAGAGAGGGCAAAAAATGAAAACATGGTTGGGAAAACAAGCTTTATAACTGCGGATTGTCAGGAATTGCCGTTATTCACCGATCTTTTTGATATGGTATTCAGTGAGTGCTCCATCTCACTAGTTCAAAACAAGAAGCGAATCTTGGATGAGATATGGCGCGTCTTAAAACCCGGGGGAAGGCTGACAATTACCGACCTTGTCCAAAGAGATAATGAAGTTACAAAGGAACCTTCTAAAGCCACTCCCCTTTTCATAAGTTCGTTCGCTTTATTCCCCTGTATTGACAATGCCGAATCTTTAAAAGGTTATAGGAAACTTCTTAAAAGCGTGGGGTTTCAAGACATATACACAGAAGACTGTTCCATAGCATTAAAAGAGGCATTCTTCCGAATGCGGCTGCGCTTTGGCCGAATGGATACATTATGGAAGGAAATCGGCTGCGCCTGTGATACGTGTGGTAATCCGATACCTCCAGACGAATGTCAAAAACAAAGAAGAAAAACCAGCATCGGTTATGCGCTCATTACAGCGACAAAGGAGTAATATCGGTATGGAACAGATAATCGGAGAAACACAGAGCCTATGTCCGAAATGCATGTCCAGGATTCCGGCGGCGAAGGTGGAACAGGATGGGGATATTTACCTCAAAAAAGAATGTTCCCTCCATGGCAGTTTCAATGTCCTCATCTGGCGAGGAGATGCCAAAAGCTACAAAGAATGGGAACAATTTGGCAATGATGGATGCCCTCCAATAAAGCCACTTACCTCTGCCAAAAGAGGTTGTCCTTTTGATTGCGGCTTATGCCCGTCTCATGAGGTGAATGCCTGTACAATGGTAATGGAAGTCACCTCTAAATGTAATCTGGTGTGTCCGATCTGCTTTGCCGATTCAGGAAATGGTTCGGCACAGGAACCTGACATGGATACCCTAAAAGAGATGTTTAAAATCGTCTTGGAAACAGTCGGGCCATGCACGATCCAGATCAGCGGAGGAGAACCTACCTTACGCGACGATTTACCCAGGATTGTTGCCATGGGTCGTGAAATGGGTTTTGATCATATCCTATTGAATACCAACGGCATACGATTCGCAAAAGACAATGAATATCTCCATAAGCTGAAAGATAGCGGGTTAAGCGCTGTTTATCTTCAGTTTGACGGCGTAAGCGATGATGTCTATCGCTTTATCCGTGGCAAGAATCTCCTTGAAACGAAAGTGCAGGCAATTGATAATTGTATTCAAGAAAGGATTGGGGTCGTTTTGGTCCCTGTTTTGATCCCAAAGATCAATGATCATCAAGTCGGTGATATTGTTCGATTCGCAAAAGATCGGATTCCCTATATAAAGGGGATCCACTTTCAGCCAATTAGTTACATGGGACGATACCCCGACATGCAACTGGATAAAGACAGGATAACAATACCGGATGTTTTAAATGCGCTATGTGAGCAAACAGACGGAGAGTTTAAGCTGGAGGACTTCTTGCCACGTGGTGTCAAAGGCTCTCATTGTTCCTTTTCGGGCTTATTCGTTTTGAGAAAAGATGGGCGAATAATTCCGCTCAACAATCTGTCCGACCGATTGGTGTCGCAACAACGTGGGTATCAAGTCACAGAGGAGAGTTCGCGACAATTCATGTCGCTGTACTGGCGGTTCCATGAGGAAAGAAATGAACCTGTCTCAGGCGCATGCTGTGGAAGTTTAGATCCTCCTGCGAAACCGGTTTCAGGATACCCTTTCGAGCGGATATTAACGCATGGCTTAACCATCAGCTGCATGCCTTTTCAAGATGTTTGGAATATTGATCTGGAAAGATTAAAAGGATGTTGTGGTCATGTAGTTACATCAAACAAACAAATAATACCATTTTGTGCCCTGTACCTTACAGATGCGAATGGACAAAGACTATATATCGGAGATCAAAATGGAAACTTGCTATGTAGAGACGTGGCTTCACAATAAGGTTCGGCAAACCGCGATAGATTATCCTGAATTCGGCCGCGGTGATCGTTTTAAAGACTTATCCCATATCAGCAGATCTCATATTGAAGCGTTTCAATTTTTCAGGCTAAAGAGAGTACTGGATTACGCTTTTCAAAAAAGCAAGTATTACAAAGAGATGTTTTGTAAGATAGGGATAACGCCTGATGATATCAGAAGCATGGACGACTTTGTAAAACTGCCGTTTACTGACCCGGACAATCTGGCAGATATTCCGCATAAGTTCGTTTGCGTTTCCCTGAAAGAATTTGCGCAGGAATACCTTTTAGACACATCGGGAACGGAGGGGGAGCCCAAAAGGGTGGTCTGCACACAGCATGATATCGATCAAATGATCGATTTCATGTCTGCCGGGATGCGCACCGTTTCTAAAAGTAACGATACCATCATGTTAATTCTTCCAGATGGCAGGCCGAACAGCCAATCCGATCTGCTCTCTAAAGGTGTGCTAAAAATGGGGGGCATTCCTGTAACTTGCGACATTAGCGTATCCCCTAATGAGTGCATACAAGCCATAGAGAGGCATCGTCCCGGGGTGATATTCACCTCTCCATCCCGTATTCACAGGATTACGATGGGGTATAAACCAAGGAGTCGTCTCAGCGAACTGGGGGTGCAGACATTGTTTCTCACCTCCGAACATGTATCAAGCGCCATGAGAAAGAAACTAAAAGAGATTTGGAACTGCGAGGTCCATGGCCATTACGGAATGACTGAAATGGGCATCGGTGTCTCCATTGAATGTCATGCCCACGATGGCTACCATTTCAACGAGGCAGACCTGCTGTTAGAGGTGATAGATCCTAACACTGGAAAGTTAATAGAAGATGATTCGGAAGGCGAACTTGTGTTTACGACTTTGATCAGAAAGGGCACACCTTTGATACGCTACAAAACACATGATATATCAAGGGTGATCAGACAACCTTGCCCCTGCGGTGCAGCTACCCTGAAAAGGATAGGAAGCCCCGTAATAAAAATGAGGTCATTTGTGACTATAGGCAACAACGATACGATTTATCCCTCATTTTTTGATGATGAGATATATTCCGTACCCGAAGTTGTGGATTATCAGGTAGTCATCTCCAACAAAGAGAACAGGGACTGCATCAAATTTGTGCTGGAAACAATGGAGGAGGGACTTGAAATTGAGAAAGAGATAAAAGAGAGGCTGTTGAAGAATCCTGTTATAGACAGCAACATTGATTGTGGAATGCTTTCATTGGCTGAATTTGAACTTGTAAGCATGGGAACGCTTCGTAGCAAAAGCAGGGCAAAGAAGCTGATAATCGATAATCGTAAAAGATGCAAAAATCAGAGGAGTTTCATATAAATGAACAAACTATTTGAACCTGTTCAATATTATACTTTAAAGACATCGCTCCATTTCCCGGTTTTTGCGTGTTCGTAGAGGATATCAATGGTTGCAACAATGTCATGCTCGATCACGTGAATGAAGACATTATTGTGGCCCATATAAGTATTGTTGGCTTCTATATGATATCGGTTTTCCTTAGTCAGACCGTAATAACGCTCTATGCCGGTACGGAGTTTCTTGAGCCGGTTGTAGGGCCTCGAACTTGGTACAGCCGGTCCTACTCTCCGGTAGTCATCTTTAAAGTAGGCATAAGTCATGCAGCCGAAGCGACTTTTGGAGTTCTGGTACTGGCAAGAGAAAAGTAGCCTTTGCGGATCATCGAGACAGGCGCGATAACAAGCGAACTTGGTACGTCCAGAATGACTTTGTTCCTCACCATTTTTGGAAGATCCGGGATTGGCGGAATGAGCAAACCTACTTTGTGTGCCTCCAAGACAAAAAGTTTATGGATTTGGACGAATCCTTCCGGCCCAAGACGCTGGCGTAGCGTGTTGAAAGTGTTGTGTGCGGGGATGTTGTGGCGGCTGATACCGATGGCTTCGCGATAGATTCGGACTTTAGCCAGCTTCTCGCTGAGTTCCCGATCGGATGAGATATGTTCCCTCACTTTTAGAATACGCACCAGCACCAGCGATGTGGCATAACCTACCGGGCCAGTAGATTGGTACTTGGAGAAAATCTCTTTGATGCCCCTTTTGTCAATACGGTGGAAGTACTCCAAGAATTATATCTCCTGAGGTGTGCGTGAGTATGACATGTTCCATCTCTCCTGTTCAATATTGGTGTTCAATATTCCAGGAGTATATAGAACAAGGGCCACAAAACAAAATTGTAAAAAATATTGGAACTTACACGATTCCTTAGCTTTTATTTGATCGCTGAAATCTTGAGTTACTTTCTTGAAGTAGGCTGCATAACTGCTGTAATATCAACAAGTTGTAATGTTGAACCGGCTTAATTTATTCTTTACAGGTTTAATATGAAAGGTTTACCACCCTTATCACGTCTTCAATTTCACGGAAATCGCCCCACCCCTGTGTACAGAAAACTATCATTTCACAACAAAATACTGCTCATTATCTTCCTCTTGCTTTTACTGTTTGGCCTATTGGGGGCGATCGCTCTTCAATGGGCACTTAAAGTTCATCTTATAAAAGAGTATGAGAACCACTTCCAAACTATCACCGATTCATTATCTCATCGCCTGGTATCCATGGTTTCGCTTGGAGACAGAACAGGAGTAACACACTTGCTTTCAGAAGAGAATAAACTCTATGGAAGCAGTCTCTACATGATTGTTACTGACAAAAGCGGAGTAACGCTGGGGCAATCGTTAGACAGAGAATTACCGTTACAATATACCCAACATAATCTTGGCAACGAAGGTACCGATAAGAAAAATAGCCAAAACATTAAAGCCCACGATAAAACCATCATGGAGATAGCTTCGCCTATCATTCATGAGGGGAAAAGCATCGGTGCAGTAAAGATCGGTTTTTCTACATCATCGATGAATACTTTCCTCAGGCGGGTTATGACCATCTATCTATCGATCTTCGGCACCATGATTTTCATTTTCTTCCTCATTGTAAGACCTTTTCTCCGATATACCACACGCCCAATAGTCACTTTGACCCACATTGCAGACGAAATATCAGTGGGTAACCTGGATATGGATATTTTCTTTGGGAAGCATGTCAATTGTTGGGAGATCAAAAAGTGCGGGCATAGGAACTGTGCAGCATATACTAATATAGCAGTTCAATGTTGGTTTGTAGATGGTACACCTTGTGAGGGTTATGAACCCAAATTCCCCGAAAAGCTCAAAGGATGTCGAAAATGTGAAGTCTACAAAACCCATAAAGGAGATGAGATCGTTCAATTGGCTGATTCATTTCGACACATGATTTACATACTCAAGACTTCCAGGGCTGAACTTGAGAAGTCTTACAAATTTCAGAGCAACATGATCCAGAATTCTTTAATGGGAATCATTGCAACAAATGAGATTGGAATTGTAAAGATTTTCAACCTTGTGGCCGAAAACCTAACCGAATATTGCGAATCTGAGGTCATCGACAGACTGACTTTAAAAGACTTCTTTTCCGAAGAGATTGCAAAAAAAATTAACCGTCCACTCATATATGACTATGGTCTAGTGTTACGTGGTTTTAGATCCATGGAATCTGAAGTCATGGACAAGAACAAAGAGCCAATACCAGTTAGAGTCTCGGGTATAAACCTGTACGAGGAAGAAGAACATTTAGGAAAGGTTTTCTTTTTCCAGGATCTTCGAGAGATAAAGAGACTTCGTCAGGAACTGATTCAGTCCGAAAGGCTGAGTGCCACTGGTCAGGCTGTAGCCAGCATCAGCCATTCGATTAAGAATATATTGGACGGCCTCTTGGGAGGTGTATATGTATACAAGACAGGAAACAGGATAAATAGTGAAAAGGATACTAAAAAGGGATGGAAGATGATCGAGAAGAACATAGACCTCATCTCTGAACTTGTTATAGATTTACTTAACTACGCCAAAGAACGAAAGCCTATCTTTCAAAAGTGCAACCCCAAAGATATAGTGGAGGATGTCATCGAAACAATGGAGGGTAAAACCCATAGTGATAATAAGATCGAAATTATCTCGGAATACGAGGGAGATTTAGGTGATATTTACGTAGATTCACACGCCTTGCATCAATGCCTAATGAACTTGGTATCTAATGCCATCGATGCTACTCCTCCCCGATATCAGGGCATAATTGTTATTAGACTTAAATCGAAAAATCAGGATGGGATTATCTTCGAAGTATCAGACAACGGCATTGGAATAAAAAAAGAAATCCAGGAAAAGATTTTTCACGGAATGGTTAGCACCAAGGGTTCAACAGGTACAGGTCTTGGGCTGTTAGTCGTAAAGAAAATCGTATCGGAGCATGGAGGAACTATAAACGTAGAATCTGAAGAGAACAAAGGCTCGTGCTTCAGAATCTGGCTGCCTAAAAATAATGCAAATATCCCAGCCTTCGGTTCCAAATAGATAGAGACCTTTGCATAACCTATCGAGAGCTTTGAAGAAGTACCCCTGAGAGCGAACATCGTCAAAAATCGTAAGTCGGAAATCGTAAATGGATTTTATTCTATTTACGACTCCCGACTTACAACTCACGATCATAGATGGGTCAAAAAATGTATGCTGAAGCGAAAAGGGGTAATTTTTCAAAGCTCTCAGACAATCTCTTATTTACTTATTTGCACCCGACATCTGCAGGAATATCCCTTTCTTAAGAATGTCCTCTAAAGTAGTAGTTCCCAAGTAGTCCTTGATTAGCTCACTAAGCTCAACCCAGGTTGGACGCGATATGCATTCGTCAGATCGGTAGCATAATTTCGCATCTTTAACACAGTCAATAAGCGACATATCTCCTTCGACAGCATACAGGATGTCAGCCAGGGTTATTTCTGAAGGGGCACGGGCAAGCAGATATCCTCCGTTTTTTCCTCTAACGACTCTTATGAGCCCAGTCAGTTTTAGAACACCCATTAATTGAGTCAGGTATTTCTTTGAAATGCCCTGATTTTTCTCTATTGTTGCCAGGGGGAGCGGTTCTTTCCCATGATGAAGCGCAAGTTCAATCATCGCTCTAGTAACATATCTTCCTCTACAAGACAATCGCATCTAGATTACAACTCCTCCTTTGGCAAAAATGCTCGTTCAATAACGAAACGGAATGACTGTGTCATGTGCACCATACTTCCCAAATGTGTCTTTGCAGCCACCTTTCTTGCTTGTTCAATGGGAGAATAGCAAACAAGGAGTATATCTCTACATGATGCATCAATGTCGGTCTCATCAGCAAGGGCAATTGGTGTCCAGATTTTTCCAGCTCTGTCACTAAGCACAGGACATCTGTTCAAACTAGAATTGCCATTGGCCTGACCCAACATTTCTCCTTTTCTTCCCATACGAAAAACCAAGGGGAAGGAGACACGGGAAATATCCGTGACGCTCCAGGGGCACATGGATTTCAAAGAAAGAAGGTCTCTGAAGACCACGCCTGGGTTTTCAGCCTCAATACCCTGACCACTGAAAACTCTTTTAGCTAAGAGTTCGAATGACGATACACACCTCTCCCTGGGAAGACCCCCGTTCATCAGAAGTGAACGAGTGGAGAGAACGACAGGTTCATCCATATACGATTTATCAAAGAATTTTCTCTGAAATATGGAAACTGCCCCATCAATGGCAATACGCAAAGCAGCCTCGTGTTCTCCATCCATTAACCTCAGCCAGGCGAAATGGAGGCGACATCCTTTCAGTTTGTTGAAGCATTCTATTTCTGCAGAAGATGGTAACATCTATTTATAAATTCCTCAGTTACTGCCTATTTTTTAGTTCATATTAGACAATATTAGAAATGTCTAGTTAAATGATTATATATAGTATATCAGTAAGTGTTGAAGATGTCCAATTAATTTCCCAAAATCGCCGCAGAAATTGCACTCTTTACCCCTCTCTCGAGTGCTATCGGAAGAGCCCAGTTTTAATCCCCGGGTCTTCCTGCTCTCACCAAAGAAAATATGGTAAAAACATGGTAACTGGGGGGCACATGTAGAATCAACCTGTACCATCCTCTATCACCAATCTTTTTAGCCTCTAAGGCAGCCTCTTCCGGAACTATCTCATTACAAGGAGAGAGCCTTTTTGTATCTTTCCTGCCTAATCTTTACTGTCTGATATATACATCAAATTGAATTTTTGCAACTCTTTCCTCAACGGCTCAATCTTATTCCTATTGATGTTCTTCATCCTTATGTAAGCATGACGGAATCCTTCTTTGGCCTGTTCATACGATGTCATTATGCAGAGCATACGCCCTCCGTAGGACCGTATAGTACATCGGCAACTTCTTTAATAGAACCAGGCTTATCTTGAAGCTCAAATGCAAATTGGATACCACCCTGTCGAACGCCTGTCATACTGATGAGGACCTTAAATAAATCCGACTCCGTGATAATCCCTAACAGCTTTCCATCCTCCACTACAGGAAGTACCCCAATCTTTTCTTCTGACATAATCAAAGCCGCTTCCTCTATTGTATCTGTTGGAGAAATGGTTTTCAGGTTCTTCTTTGTCATAATGTTCTTAATCTTTATCTTATCTATAAGATAATTCAACTCGTTAATAGCCAGACTTGTAGCCCTGGATGCCGATTCTCTGTTAATATCAAGATTCGTTACAATCCCTACCAATTTCCCTTTTTTCATAACAGGCAGACGTCGGATCCTGTTTTCATTCATCAGTTTTATAGCCGTATGCATGGATTCATCTTCATCAATGGTTATTAAATTTGTTGTCATCCAATTCTTTACTAACATATTGAGACCTCCTTTTAATGATATTCGTATTGTCAAAAGAAAAACCACAGAGAACACAAAGTTTTTAAACCCACAAACTATTTTGAAGAATTAAGTATTGTGTCCCCCGAATTCTGAAAAAGGTCTGTTGTCTTCGATTGCCCCGTTGTGTTATGTGGTGGGGGAGCCCCGGTGCAACTACACGACCTATTCTCGCCATAGTTAAATAGTACTATCGCAAATCTTCCTTGTCAATAATTAAGTATTGTGTCCCCCGAATTCACGAATTCATTGTGTCCCCCGAATTCTGTAATTCTGTCTGGACGGTTCACTTGCTATTTTCCATGGTCTGCGCAAATTAGCTGATTATGACAAACAAGGAAAACTGAAATAAACAAAAAAGAAAAAGGCGGCGTAGGTCCGCCGCTCGTCTTCTGTTCCAGGGGAGACATTCCAACTCCAAATTTACCTTTTCTCCGAGGACAGGAAAGCGGACCTACTTTTTTCATTTGACATCACTGCTTAAGCTGTTATAATGAACCAATACAAGGACACAAAGTATCGGATGAAAACAATAACAATACATTTCAGTTTGCATTTACCGGCAAAGCTAAGAAGAAAGAAAAAGTGGTTTCTTGCCTCCTGCCCGATTTTAGACGTTCATTCCCAGGGCGAAACGGAAGAACAAGCTAAAAAGAACCTTGCCGAAGCTCTTACCCTTTTTTTTATATCCTGCCATGAACGAGGCACTCTTGACGCTGTTTTAAAAGAATACGGTTTTACTCCTATTCAACCTTCTGTGTATGAAAAAACACCAACCATATCTGGCATCGAATATATTGACGTTCCGATTCCCTTTTACGTCAATATGAATAATCGTCAACGATGCCACGCGTAACACCGGTCAACTGGAAAGTCCTTGAGTGTATATTCCTGAAAGACGGCTTTGTGTTCGACCGGCAAGTAGGTGATCATCGTTCCTATGTTAAACCAGGCATTGCCAGACCTGTCGTTATCCCCACTTATAAAGGAATAGATACTGATATTATCCTGTCCAATATGCGCACTGCTAGGATGTCCCGCGAACGATATTTTGCACTTCTGAAAATGTGCAAGTAGCCCGTCTCGTCGCCGAAGATTTAAGGTTCTTTCGTAAAAAAGTTGAAGCAGGCGCCGCGGTACAGGGGTTAAGAAAAAAGCGCATCGGATTTAAGCTTATTTCAGCTAAAAGGCCTTCTTATTTAATTTATCGATCATTTAGTTCAGGAAGGACCGTCTGATTAATAAATTGCCCATCTCATAATGACGTTTCACAGGAGGGATACTGATGGATATCTGGGAAAACCGGCGGGGAGAGATCGTCATCCTGGCCGTTCATGGCAAGCTCGATGTTGCAACCTTGCCGCTCTTTGAAGAGCGGGTCCGCCCCATGCTGGACAGGGGAGAACGGCTCTTTCTGGTCGATTTTGCCCACCTTGATTATGTCAGCAGCGCCGGGAATATCCAATCGTGCTTGTCGCGGCATGATACGATTCTATAGAAAAACCGACTGACTGTTAAGTAATTTATTAATTAGAAACAACGTCCTCAAATACTCCCTTTCAAAAACCACCGAGTTGTTGGCGGTCAGGTAGAGTGGTTAGCTTCCGGTTGCTTTTAAAAGCCGTTTTGGAAGTAAAGAAACAACAGGATGTCCACAATCCTTTTCTTTCTTTTTGAGATCGGCGCAAATTGCCTTCAAATTATAATTAAATTTGGCTGCATGCGCTTCGCGAACCTTTCTGATTTCTTCAACAATTGGGTCTTTTTTCATGTTTATTCCTCTTCAAGCTCCTCTGGCGAGCATATTACAGGGCATTCATACCCATTTTCTTCAGCAAACTTGGCAATTCCTTTTATCATTTTTGCGTTATTGATGTGATGAAAGTTCCAAGTCACAAGAAAATCCATGCCGTTGATGATAGCTAAAGCAATATGCAAAGCATCCTCAGAGTGACTGGAATCAGACCGACTTTTACCAACGCTGCTGCAAGTTCTTCAGCCTCATCCGTTATTTCCAGCACTGGCATTCCTTCGATAGCCTTCAATCGGCTCGCTGCTGCGATAGCCCCCCCCGCTTGCTTCTTCTAAGACCAGTGCTGATATGTATGTGTCAAACTGATTCAAACTTTCTTCCCACCATTCCCGAGTGACTTGTTGTCGAGCCGCCGTCACAATGTCTCGGCTCGGTCAATTCGTATAATAACTGACAACGCTCGTTTCAATATAAATTTTTGGTTTCATGATTCTCTATAAATGACGATTCATAACTGAATTCTGGAAGCTAATGCAGAGATAACCCGCCGGGCCGGAGATGGTCCCAAAATCCCCGAAGGAGTTCCCTGTCGGGTTGATTAACTGGTTAGCCGGTCATTTTTTCTGTCTCTACCAAAGTCCCATTAACGAACTTATGAATAATGCTCGAAACGTACGTCTGGTACGGTAAGCCTTCCTTGACCGCCTTTCTCTGTAATTCAACAAGGTCTCTTTCGGAAATCCGTATGTTTAGCCTCTTGTCTTTTCTCAAGGTGTTCCGTGCATACTCCATCAGTTCCTTCTTTCTTTTTGAAAAGTCTGTGACTGGAACCCATTCGCCTTTCTCGAAACTCTCAAGAATTTCCTTTTCTTCTTTAGACAGTTTTGTTTTCATGTTTTTCTCCAAGGTATTTCTCTGTCGCCTTCCTGCTCGGGATAATCGTTTTCAGGAACAGTTCTCCCTCATCCTCGACGTAGGGGACAAGATAAGCGTAGTTATCAATTCCGATAACCATAATGCATTGGCCAGTATATTTCTGCTGGTTGGGGTGTAGATAGTCATCAAGCACGTCGCCGTTTTCGATGTGAAAAACCAGATCCTCAAAACATATCCCCCTTGACTCTTTAAGCGATTGGCTTTTTTCCGTATTCCAATTAAGGCGTTTCATTACTTACTATTTTATCACATTGTGTGCATTTTGGCAACAGAGAAAAATTGTCTTCCATCTGCGGCTAATGTTCCGGTTCAGCGGCGGCTGTAAGCCATCCGCTGGAACCGGTGTTGGCTGAGCATTTTTTGCCGCCCTGTCAGAAACCCTCGAAGACGTTTATGCTGTGATCAGGTGAGGTCGAAGCGATCAAGGTTCATCACCTTGGTCCAGGCCGCCACGAAGTCCTGGACAAACTTCTTTTGCGCGTCCGCACTTCCGTAGACCTCGGCCAGAGCCCGGAGCTGGGAGTTCGAACCAAAGATGAGATCGACACGCGTGCCGGTCCACTTGACTTCGCCAGTCTTGCGATCGCGCCCTTCAAACATGTCCTTGGCGTCCGATACCGCCTTCCACTCCGTCCCCATGTTGAGCAGGTTCACGAAGAAGTCGTTGGTTAGCGCTTCCGGCTTCTTGGTAAAAACGCCGTGCTGGGTCTGTCCGAAGTTGGTGTTCAGCACGCGCATGCCGCCAACAAGCACCGTCATCTCTGGTGCGGTCAGCGTCAGCAATTGCGCCTTGTCAACCAGCAACGCCTCGGCCGATAAGGTGTATCGACCCTTGAGGTAGTTGCGGAAGCCATCCGCGATCGGTTCGAGCACGGCGAAGGAGGCCACATCGGTCTGCTCCTGCAAGGCATCCATGCGTCCCGGCGAGAAGGGAACCGTCACATCGTGACCAGCCTTCTTCGCGGCTTGCTCGACGCCGGCACAACCAGCCAAAACGATCAGGTCGGCAAGCGAGACCTTCTTGCCGCCAGAGGCGGCGCGGTTGAACTCGCTCTGGATACGTTCGAGAGTGTTCAGCACTTTCGCCAGTTCATCCGGCTGGTTGACTTCCCAATCCTTCTGCGGCGCGAGGCGAATTCGTGCGCCGTTCGCACCGCCGCGCTTGTCGGAGCCACGGAAGGTAGACGCCGACGCCCAGGCGGTCGACACTATTTGGGATACGGACAGCCCCGAAGCCAGGATCTTGCCCTTGAGGGAGGCAATGTCCTGCTCATCGATCAACTTGTGATTGACCACGGGGATGGGGTCTTGCCAGATGAGCTCTTCGGCAGGAACCTCCGGGCCGAGATAGCGTGCGCGCGGCCCCATGTCGCGGTGCGTCAGCTTGAACCACGCGCGGGCGAATGCGTCCGCAAACTGGGCCGGGTTCTCGTAGAAGCGTCTTGAAATCTTTTCGTAGGCGGGGTCGAACCTCAAGGAAAGGTCAGTAGTCAGCATGGTTGGCGCGTGACGCTTCGATGGGTCGTGGGCATCCGGAATCGTGCCGGCGCCGGCGCCACCCTTCGGTTGCCACTGATGCGCACCGGCCGGGCTCTTCGTCAATTCCCATTCGTAGCCGAATAGGATCCTGAAGAAGTTTTTGCTCCACTTCGTTGGCGTGTTGGTCCAAATGACCTCCAGGCCGCTGGTGATCGCGTCCCCGCCTTTGCCGGTGCCGAAGCTGCTCTTCCAACCGAGGCCTTGCTCCTCGATACTGGACGCTTCGGGCTCAGGCCCGACATGGGACGCAGGGCCGGCGCCGTGGGTTTTGCCAAAAGTGTGACCGCCAGCGATGAGCGCAACCGTCTCTTCGTCGTTCATGGCCATGCGAGCAAAAGTCTCGCGGATATCCTTGGCCGCCGCGATCGGATCCGGGTTGCCGTTCGGGCCTTCCGGATTGACATAGATCAGCCCCATCTGCACGGCAGCGAGCGGATTTTCGAGGTTCCGGTCGCCGGAGTAGCGTTTGTCATCCAGCCACTTGTTCTCGGAACCCCAGTAGACGTCTTCTTCCGGCTCCCAGACATCCTCACGACCGCCAGCAAACCCGAAGGTCTTGAATCCCATCGACTCCAGGGCGACGTTGCCCGCAAGAATCATGAGATCGGCCCATGAGATTTTCTTGCCATACTTCTGCTTGATCGGCCAAAGCAGCCGGCGCGCCTTGTCGAGGTTCGCGTTGTCGGGCCAACTGTTGAGGGGAGCGAAGCGCTGCTGACCGGCACCGGCGCCGCCGCGACCGTCAGCGGTGCGGTACGTGCCGGCGCTGTGCCATGCCATGCGAATGAACAAGGGCCCGTAGTGGCCGAAGTCCGCCGGCCACCAGTCCTGCGAGTCGGTCATCAGCGCCTGCAGATCCTTCTTTACGGCCGCCAGGTCGAGGCTCTTGAACTCTTCGGCGTAGTTGAAGCCCTTACCCATGGGGTCGGACAGTGGAGAGTGCTGGTGCAGGATTTTGAGGTTCAGCTGATTGGGCCACCAATCTCGGTTCGATGTGCCTCTATCGGTTGCTTGTTTGTTTGCTCCGCCCGTTTCCGGGTATTTGCTATCTTTATTCATTTCTGCTTTCCTTTCCTCTCAGGTTAGGGTCTGTACAGCTAACGAAAAGCTCACCGGCGGCAATGTAGCGTAGCGGAGTTGCCATCCGGTGCAGTGCCTTGTTCGGCTATACTTTCTCTTGAATCCTTTATAGCTTCAAGGATATCCTGAGTGGTAGCTTTGGTTTTTATGCCGGGGATATCAAAAGGGGATTTTGGAGTTTTTTTGAAGATAATTGTAAATGTTTCTCCGCCTCGCCTTTTTATAATCACATCTTCCTCACGGGCGATATTAAGAACCTCAGCGAAACGCTGTCTTGCTTCGGAATATGTATAGACTTTCATAATATTTACTCCATAACTTGAATGCCGATTTTCTGGGCAATTCCTTTCATCTGCCGATCAAGAGTTAATAATGGGCTACGTAAGTTAAGAGCACATTCCAAAAAATAGGCATCGTATGCATATATGTTGTATTGAGTTGCTATATTTAAAGCCGCTCCGATATCGATCCGCCGCAAATCGACTGGAATATGCTGAACTATAGCCCACGCCAAAATAACCTCGTCAGCCTTTAATGCATTTCTTTTCATCATTGCCGTTAATGCGTTACCAATTTCAAATGGCAACACTTCGGGTGCAACCAGATCGTGTCCTTCAGTAAGACGGATTATCATGTCCTTTTCAGGCTCATTTAAAGCCACTGCGATAAACGTATTTGTGTCTGCAACAATTCTCATGCGTACAATTGTACTTTATGTTTATTTTTTGTCAAGCCTAACGACAAAATCAGCGGCGGGCGGGTTAGAATGAAGAATAATCAATAAACCACCACGCTGATTATTTCGACGGACTATCAAAAACCGCAGTATCCAGCCCGTCCGTCTTCATGCCATGGTTCGATGTGATTATCTTATTTCAATGAATATTTCAGGATGATGTTCAGCAATGCGTAAAAGAGATTTTGCTGGGCCTTGAGGCCTTCTTCTTCCTTGCTCCCAATCTTGAATCGTGCGAGGGCTAACGCCCATTAAGCTGGCAAAAGCAGACTGTGATAATTTTAACTTCTTTCTAATGATTTTTGCGGGAGAAGGTTCATTCAAATTCCAAGTATTTAATTCAATATCCCCCTTTTTAAATCGCTTAATCTCTTTTATTCCTTCCAATATTTCTTGACCGATATTTCGATCACTCATTTTCAATTTCCTCCGCAATCTTTTTTAAAACATGGCCGGGAATTGTTGCCTTTTCACTCTTGGAATATAGGGTAAGCAGCCAGATTTCCTTAACCGATTTTTTCCAATAATACATGACCCTTATCCCACCGCTTTTCCCTTTCCCTTCCGGAGCCCATCTAACCTTCCGAACTCCCCCACTTCCACGAACAATATCCCCGGCATCAGGATAAATAAGTAGATACCATTGAAGTGCCCGATATTCATCATCGTTTAAATATTTCGGCAACAATTTTGTGAATATGGTTGTCTCAATGAATATCATATTGGATACTGTACGGCATTGCCGTATAAATGTCAACGATTATTTAGGTGGCATCGAATGCGGCAGTTGAGCAGTGCCCCGGAGGGGCAATCTGTCTCGAACTCCTGGTTCTCCCCGCAGCGGAGCGGAGGGGAGGTTCAGGAGTTCGCTGCTCAACTGCCGCATTCTCCCCGAGCGGAGCGAGGGGAGAACGATGAAGTCACCGGCCGGTGTGAAGCGCAGCGAATCACCGGTCCGGTGAACTGATAGGTTCGGCTTCATCCATCAGCCTGTAAGATAAACAGCGGATGTGTCGAAAGCCTCTTCCGGTGTGCCTTGCCACTTGCCGGTGTTAAAAATGCAAGGCTCATACCTCTCATGGCTATATGTATAAAAGGCCATCGACCACCTGTTCTCATCACCGAAAAATCGTAGACGACATAAATGCGTTGGGGTATTCCGTAAACGCTCGATATGCTCTTTACGAGATTCACCAAACAACTT
Organism: Deltaproteobacteria bacterium CG_4_8_14_3_um_filter_43_13; assembly: GCA_002782605.1. Taxonomy (GTDB): domain Bacteria; phylum Desulfobacterota; class UBA8473; order UBA8473; family UBA8473; genus UBA8473. The sequence continues at coordinate 20,633 of PFIF01000249.1, forward strand.
GGAGTTGAAATTTTTGGGAACGTAAGGCTCGGTAAAGGCATCAATGTAACAAAACTGTCCGCGAAATCGCACTTCGATCCTGTTGTACTTTCCCGCATAGTTCTTTTCGGCATAAGCTAAGATACGCTCTATAATCCTCGGCTTGATGGCTTCCGGGATTACCTTGCCTCCTGACTGAAGATCATAAACCCACATCTTTCGCATAGATCTTTCCACCTCATTACTTGGCCGAACGGCAAAATCAGCCGCGAGTGTAACGAGTCGGCTGGATTGCCTGGTTATGCCAATTCTTTTATTATGTGCTTTGCAAGGTTCTCGTCTATTTCATCATGCCTTGGGACAGGCTGTTTCTTGCCAGTTTTCTGATTTCTATACAGATCGTGACGGGCACCGTGCCTTACGAGTGTGCATCCGGCAGATGATATTTTCTTTATCAGTTCTTTTCTCTTCATACATTCATGGCAAGTTCTTTGATTTCGTGCTTCTCTGGGACGTCCTCCAGGGTCATCAGCGCGTAGGCATCCTTCATGTTATCTTCAAGTTCTTCCAGTGTCTCGCCTTGTGTCATTATTTCTGGATGTTCGAGGAGTTTTCCCACCCAGAATTTCTCGCCTTTCCAATAGATCATTTTTAACTTTGTTTCCATG
>PFIF01000204.1 GCA_002782605.1 Deltaproteobacteria bacterium CG_4_8_14_3_um_filter_43_13
AGTAAATTTGAGTTAAATTCATTTTTTCAGCTTTGTAACTATCAGTAATTATTAAGCTAAAATAGTATTGAACAGGCTCAATTACTGAAAGAGGTGTTTGTTTAATGATTGATAAATATATCAATACTGTAATTCATGGGGATTGCTTGGAGGTTATGCGAAGTATTCCAAATGATATTGCAGATATAACATTTGCTGACCCACCCTTTAATTTAAAGAAAAAATATAATGGATACAAAGACAACAAGGAATTTGCTACATATGTGGAATGGTGTAAGCAGTGGATTTATGAAATGGTCAGAATTACAAAGCCGACTGGTTCTATATTTGTCCATAATATTCCTAAATGGTTAACATACTATGCTGGCTTTTTGAATGAATGTGCTTATTTTAAACACTGGATTGCGTGGGATGCGCCAACCGCACCGATGGGGAAAAGCTTGCAGCCGTCTCTTTATGGTATTTTATATTACGCAAAAGACCTGAAGAAAAGTAAATTTTATGAGATTCGTTACCCGCATAAGCGATGCAGAAAATGTGGCTATCTTCTAAAGGATTATGGTGGTAAAAAAGCTGGGTTACATCCGTTTGGACCTCTGGTATCTGACGTATGGACAGATATTCATCGGATTAAGCACAATAAATATAGAGATGAACATCCGTGTCAGTTGCCTATACATTTATTGGAACGGATAATTTTGATGAGTACAGATGAAAATGATATTGTACTGGATCCTTTTGTTGGAACTGGAACAACTGTTATTGCCGCAAAAAGATTGGGACGAAGATTTATCGGGGTCGATATCGATGAAAAGTATGTAAATATCACAAAAGATAACCTCTCCAGAGAGTTATCCAACTCTAAAATTGGTGATATTTGGGTTAGTTTTTACTTAGATGAAATAATAACGATTAAGGATATAGACTGGGTAAAATTGGCGCAAGATTTTTTAATTCCTGAGAATATTAAAGAAATTGATTTTACAAAAATAAAATTTGATAGACAGACAAGATTATTAAAATATGAAGAAGATAGAATTTTGCCAATATATAACAAACAGGTAGCCAACAGATATTAAAGTCCAAAGGTAAAGAGAAAAATTTCTTCTCTGCATGAAAAAGTTGCCTTTTTTGTTCCAGTGATGGATGTTTATTAGAAGAACTTTTAATGCCTATCGTTAGATGTTTAAACACCTTACTAGTATAAACACATAAATAGAATTCAGGTTACTTCATCCAAAGCCCCTTGCAGTAAATTCAAGGCTAAAAAAAATCTCCTATGAAATTAAAAGAACGTGTGAGCCTGATCAGCCTGGGTTGTTCGAAAAATCTTGTTGATACCGAGGTAATGCTGGGATTATTAATTGAAAACGGCTACCGGATATCTCAGAGAGAGGAAGATGCCGAAATAATCATAGTTAACACCTGCGGCTTTATTAAAGAGGCAAAAGAGGAGTCTATAGAGAAAATACTGGAATTAGCAGAACTCAAGAAGAAGGGGAACTGTCGCCTCTTAGTCGTAGCAGGGTGCCTGCCCCAGCGTTATCAGGATGCCCTTGTAGAGGAACTGCCTGAGGTAGATCTCTTTATCGGTACAGGAGAGTTTCAAAAGGTAGTTGAAATTTTAGACAGAGTAAAGGAATCTGCAAATCCGTCAAAAAGTTATATTGGTGTTCCCCAGTTTATATACACCGATAAAACACCCAGGGTGAATACCTTTGCTGATTATAGTGCTTATGTCAAGATAGCGGAAGGGTGTTCTAATTCTTGTTCTTACTGTGTTATCGGAAAAATACGGGGCAAATTTCGCAGTAGGCCCCCTGACGATATTATAAGTGAAGTAAAAAATCTGGTGAGAATGGGGGTAAAAGAGATTAATCTAATTGGGCAGGATACTACCCTGTATGGCAGAGATCTTAATCCAGTTACAGATCTGGAAGAGTTGCTGAGGAGACTGACTGAAATTGACAAACTTGAATGGATTCGCACTTTGTATACCCATCCTGCCCATTTTACTGAAGGTCTGGTTAAGGCAATAAAAGAAGAGGAAAAGGTCTGTAACTATGTAGACCTGCCAATACAGCACATCAATGATAAGATATTGGAAGCTATGAACCGAAAGACAAAGGGTAGGTTTATCCGGAGATTGATAGAGAGACTGAGAAAAGAAATCCCAAATATTTGTATTCGCACCTCTCTGATCGTTGGGTTTCCGGGGGAAACCGACGAGCAATTTGAGGAGTTGTTGAAATTTATTAAGGACGTAGAATTTGATAGACTGGGTGCCTTTGAGTATTCCAGAGAAGAGGGTACACCGGCATCAACCTTTCCGGATCAAATTTCGAAAAGAATAAAGACAAAAAGATACAGAAGATTAATGGAAACCCAGAAAGAGATTGCATTGAGGAATAATAAAAGACTTATAGGTACTACTACAAGGGTTCTCATAGAAGGACTAAATGAGGATACTGGATTGCTGAAAGGAAGAATCCCCTCACAGGCTCCGGAAATAGATGGGGTAACTTACCTTACCAAGGGTCAGGCGGATCCGGGTAAAATTTTTGATGTTGTTATTACGGATGTCTATGAGTATGACTTGATGGGAAAACTGATGATCAAATAAAAAGGGCATTTTTAGATTGACAAAAGATGAATTTTTTGTATTATCCGTTTCCTAATCAGGTGTTATTGCTATTGAGAGATGTATACCATGGTAATTCGTATCCGTTCACAGTTTACGGTTTGCAGTTAACAGTTGGCAAAAATTAAAATACAATTTAAAAGGGAGCTGTTGTGTACGAATCAGCAAAAGAACTATTACTGAAAATGAAAGAAGGTATACTAAACGAGATAATAGAGAGTATGAAGGAGGAGTCAAACAAGTCCCGGTTTGAATTGGGGGATATCATGGATTTAGCTGGTGATGAAAGGGACAGAGAACTATCCCTTCTGCTGTGCGATCGTGACAGGAAGAAAATTATTGAAACAGAGGAGGCATTGCAAAAGATTGAGGAAGGAGCATATGGTGTTTGTGAAAGATGCAGAAAAAAAATCAACGAGAATCGATTAAAAGTAATGCCTTTTGCTCGGTTATGTGTGCCTTGCAAGAGCGAGTTAGAAAAAGAAGAACCCAAGGTTAAGAGAGTAAGTGAGGGTGTGGTTTATCGGAATCTGGTATATATGGATACTGAGGAAGACGAGGATTAGTTAAAGGATAAATACTAGGATGAGAAGGATACTGAGTACTAGAAGAGGACTGGAAATTATATCGAAGTTCGAAAAATCAAAGATCCTCGTAATCGGTGATGTAATGGTAGATCAGTTTGTATGGGGAAAGGTATCCAGAATTTCTCCTGAAGCCCCTGTTCCTGTGGTTAACGTTACCTCCGAGAGCCTGCTTTTAGGTGGTGCCGCTAATGTAGTGAACAACATTTGCTCTTTGGAGGGAAAGGTACTGGTGTGTGGGGTTGTTGGAAATGATGAGATGGGGAACAAACTAATTGGTAATCTCAGGGATATGGGAGTTGATCCTGATGGAATAATTATTGAGAATAACCGACCTACCACTGTAAAGACAAGAATAATAGCCCATAGCCAACAGGTAGTTAGGTACGACCGTGAAGATATCTCAGAGATTACTCTGGAAAGTATGCAGAAGGTCATTTTGTACCTCAGAAAGAAGTTGAATGGTTTAGATGCCGTTATTATATCAGATTATGGAAAGGGGGTAGTCTCTGAACAACTTATCAGGGAAGTCCTCCGTATTGTCAGGGACAACGAGAAGATCATATGCGTTGACCCAAAGGTAAGCAAATTTTCTTTTTATAAGGGTGTCACAGTAATCACGCCTAATAATAATGAGGCCAGTGAGGCTTCTGGCATTGAGATTAAAGACGAAGAGACTTTGCTGCGAGTTGGGGAGGTTTTGTTAAATAAATTAGCCTGTAAATTGCTTTTAATTACTCGTGGCGAAGAGGGTATGACTTTGTTTGAGGGGAATGGAGATGTAACTCATATTCCAACTCTGGCAAAAGAAGTCTATGATGTAACTGGAGCTGGTGACACAGTAATAAGCGCTCTGACACTGGGATTAACAGTAGGGGCTTCTTTGAAAGAGGCAGCAGTTATTGCCAATTATGCTGCTGGGATTGTAGTAGGAGAGATAGGAACGGCTGCAGTAACCAGGGGTGAGTTAATAGATGCAATAAAGAGAAACAAAGTCAGAAAAGGATGAGCAAGCCTAAGTCTCCTGAGCCGGTTAAATTGATAGCAAGTGTATTTTCCCAGACCCAAGAGTTGATTATAGCGGTCGCAAAAGAGTTATCTAAGAAATTTGGCAGTATTGATTTTATTTCTGAGATATTCCCTTTTGAATCCACATCATACTATGAAAAAGAGATGGGCAAGGGTTTAATTCGGAGGTTTTTCTCATTTAATAAGATGGTTTTACCCTATAGGCTGTCCCATATAAAACTCTATACCAATAAAATAGAGGAGCATTTTTCTGACCATCAGGGAAACAGAAGGTTGAACATTGACCCTGGTTATATTTCTTTAAGCCATCTCATACTGGCAACAGGAAAGGGGTATGCTCACAGACCCTATTTAAGAGATGGAATATATGCTGATTTGACCCTGATATATGAAGATAAAAGCTTTCATGCTTTAGATTGGACATATCCTGACTATAGGTCTGAAGATATAATAGAATTGATGAATACAATTAGAAGGAAATATGTGTTTCAACTTAAGGGGTTAAAGGGAAGAGAATTATGTTAAAGAGTATGACAGGGTATGGCTCAGGAGAATGTGTCTTCGAAGGTGGCCGTATAGTTGCTGAGGTTAAATCGGTTAATCACAGATATGTGGATATCTCTTGCAAACTGCCCAAGAGATTTTCTCCTATGGAAAGCCAGGCAAGAAAGACTATCTCCAAGAGATTTTCCAGGGGGCGCTTTGAGGTTACTGTCCAATCAGATTTTGACGTAGAAGAGAACCAGAGGCGAGGGTTTGAGTTAAATCTTCCTTTAGCACAAGCATATTGTTCTGTTTTAAAAGAGTTAAAAGACAGATTACATCTGAGTGAAGAAATCAGCTTAAGTTTGCTGGCAGGGGTTAGGGATATAATCGTTGTTAAAGATATAGAATCTAACAAGGAAGGGGAGGAAAAGGCATTTAATGAAGCATTTAACGAAGCCTTAAATTCTCTGGAAAGGATGAGGGAATCTGAAGGAGAAATACTTTATAAAGACCTTTTGGAGAGATTGAATAGCGTTGAAAAGCTAATTGACAGCATTAGGGTTATGTCCCCGCAGGTATTGGTATTTTACAGAGATAGACTCGCCAAAAGAGTTAAGGAACTGGGCGAAGTTTTTGAACTTGATCCCCAGCGACTTAACCAGGAAATAGCCTTTCTTGCAGAAAGGAGTGATATTACTGAAGAGCTGGTTCGTATCACAAGTCATCTTGAACAATTCAAGAAGATAATGAGCACGAATGACTCTGCAGGAAGAAAATTGGATTTTCTGCTTCAAGAGATAAACCGTGAAGTCAATACCATAGCGTCCAAGGCCAATGATGCAGATATTTCCCAGAAAGCAGTAGAGATCAAAAGTGAGATGGAAAAGATAAGAGAGCAGATTCAAAATATAGAATAACTTATATCAATCCGCCTCTGGCGGATAAATTCTAAAAAGTCGGAGGATGTCGATGAGTTTAAAATTATTAAATATCGGATTTGGAAATGTAGTTGTGTCATCAAGGGTGATAGCAATTGTTTCTCCTAATTCTGCTCCCATGAAGAGGCTGAAAGATGAAGCAAAAAAGGATAAAAGACTTATAGACTCTTCTCAGGGGAGAAAGACCAGGTCTATTATTGTTACCGATAGTAACCATGTTATACTATCTGCGGTCCAGGCAGAAACGGTTGCGCAAAGATTCGATTCTGATGATTCAAAGACAACTTAGAACCTGAACCCACCTATTAGATTGATTCAAATGGAGAGCTTTGAAAAAGTATCCCTTTTCGCTTCAACATCCATTTTTTGACCCATCTAAGCTCGCTTCATTGAAAATTCACAAACTCACCCTTCGGGTTCAAACATGTGAATTTTCTACATTTCGCTCGCTAAGGTGGGTTCCCCAAAAAATCTATGTAATTCGTTCTCAGGGATACTTTTTTAAAACAAATACAGTTTTTTAAAGGTCTCAAATGAACAAAGAGGGATTGTTATTTATAATATCAGCTCCATCTGGTGCTGGCAAAACATCATTATGTAAAAAGGTTGTAAAATTCTTTCCTAACTTATATCACTCAGTATCTTATACTACAAGGCTTCCTCGGCCAGGAGAGAAAGATGGTGA
>PFIF01000022.1 GCA_002782605.1 Deltaproteobacteria bacterium CG_4_8_14_3_um_filter_43_13
TAAAGGGACATTCCACTAGATTTTAAAAATTGATATAGACTGCAAATTTACTGAAAAAGAGGTGGATTGAGTTAGCAAAAAGAGGGATAGAGGAGACAAGAGTTATGTATGATGGAAAAGCTGAAGAAATAAAAGTGGATCAGTTGCCTATGGAAGGAGTTAAGGATGGTTCTATTATGTACCATGCAGAGAGATTGGCAAAATGGGTTGTTGGTTTAAAATATCAGGATATTCCGGTAGATGTGGTTGAAAAGGCTAAACTCTGCATCTACGATTGGGTATGTATAACCCTATATGGTGCAGATTCCCCCTGGAGTAAAGCCCTTCTGGAGATAGTGAGAGAGACTGGAGGAAGGGCGGAATCTACTATTCTGGCACACAAGGATCTGGTGCCATGTAGCAATGCGGCGATGTTGAATGCGATTATGGCATTGAGCTATGACTTGAGTGATACGTATCCCCGGGTTGAACTCCATCCCAGTTGCAGTGTAATAGCTTCCGCATTGGCCGTGGCTGAGCGGGAGAATACGACAGGGGAAGACCTTATAACCTCGGTTGTGGCAGGCTATGAGGTTATAACCAGGGTCGCCTCGTCGATGAATAGAAGACCCCAGAGTTTCACTGCTGCCAGGGGCTTTGAGGCGAACTCCATATTTCCTCCCTTTGGCGCTGTGGTGGCCTCCGGCAAGCTTTTCAGTCTGAATCAGGAGGAGATGACCAATGCCATTGGTCTGGCAGGTGGGTCTATGGGGGCAGCAACTATCGATTACCTTGTTGACGGAAACTGGACTTACAGGTGGAACTCAGCAAGGGCATCCCATAACGGGATATTAAATGCCCTTATGGCAAAAAAGGGGTTTGTTGGCCCTCATGCCATATTTGAAGGACGATGGGATAGTAAAGGACGGTTCGGGGTTATAAATGCCCTCGCAGGAGACATGACTTTCCAGGAAGACCTTGTAGACGGTCTTGGAGAAACATGGAATATCAAGGAAATGGCTTTTAAATATTACGGATGCTGTCATTATAACCAGGGATATGCAGATGGGATAATCAAACTTATAAAGGAACATGGATTCGAAGCAGAAGACATAGATGAGATAACGGCCTATGTCCCACATTTTGCCCTCTTTCTGGGTGTCCCCAGAGAAGTGAAGGTCAAACCAAAGAATCTGACCATATCCCAGTGGAGCCTGCCTTTCATCTTAGCCACGGTGATTGCTGACGGCCATCTTTTAAATCCTAAGGAGCAGCTATCTGAAAAAAGACTCACAGACACCAGGATGCTTGATCTGGCGGATAAGGTGAAGATAGAAAGAGATAGGGAATTGGACAAGGCATTTATGGAGGATGGTATATTTAAATCCCCCCTGAAGGTCCGTTTGAAAAACGGGAAAGAATATGAGATTGCTTCCACGTGTAAAGGATTCAGCCATAATCCTTTGACCGGGGAGGAGATGGATAACAAGTTTGATGTGCTCACTTCAGGTGTGTTCAACAAAGAAAAAAGGGAAAGGATAAAGAAAGAATTGAAAACCCTCGAGGGAATAAAGAGCGTTTCCGAATGGGTAAGGAGTTGGTGATTAGAATTTAGTATTACCGGAATGGGATGCCAAAATTCAAATATCTTTGGCTAGCCTTAGGGAAGAAAAGTCTGGTGTCTAATGTCTTGAGTCCGGTGTCTGAATTGTGGGGGGATTGTTTTCCTTTGACAAGCCAACGAATACATGCTACTTTAGAATAGAATAAAAAGCTATGTTAAAAGAGGAGGATGATATGGATAAAAAAGGAATCAGATTTTTAAATGTTTCAAATAATTTAATAACAGGTAAATTATCCCTTCTGATATCAGCAGTTATAATGATTGTCAGCCTGACCCTATTCCCAGGTTGCGGTACTATCCTTAAAGATGTGAGTTCGAAAGAAGAGGCTACCGATGTAAAGCTTTTAAGTCCCCAGCCTCTGCCAGTATATTATGATTTTGAGGATATATCTATTCCCCCAGAGCTTACGCTGGATAAAGAGAGGTCGTTTATTTACGAAACATCCAAATTCAAAACCGGGATACTTGTATTCAAGGGGCGTATCGACGTTTCTTCCCTGGTAGCCTTCTTCCAGGAGAATATGAAGAAAAACAACTGGGTCTTTATAAACAGCTTCAAGTATAAAGGCTATATCCTGAACTTTCAAAAAGAAGACAAGAGCTGTTTAATCACTTTATACGACAATATATTTTATACTATAGTTGAAGTTAGGGTCGGCCCCCTGCATGGAACAGTAGAAGAGCCTAAATAGTTCATCCTGAAAAATGAAAAATTTCCTTTGGAGCGAACATGAGCAGGATTTTTGGGGCACCCATCTTAAGGAAGCGGAAGATAAGCATTTTCAGGTGTTTGAGCCCGAAGGGCGAGTTTCTGAAAATGCCTGAAGCGAGTCATAGATGGGTCAAAAAACCTGCACTAGAGAGCGGAAAAGGGAATTTTTCAGTGTGAACTAAATAGTAAGCATTCCGGGGGGGGCTCGAAGGAGAACTTCATGCTAAAAGACAGAAAGATTGTCCTGGGTGTTACAGGGGGCATAGCGGCATATAAGGCGGTTGAGCTGGTAAGAAGGCTTGTCAATCTTAATGCCGAGATCAATGTAATAATGACTAAAAATTCCCAGAAGTTTGTTACCCCTTTGACTTTTCAGACACTCTCCGGGAATAGGGTAATCACAGGATTATTTGACCTTCTCGAAGAATCTAAAATTGGACATATCGCTGTAGCCCAGTGGGCGGATATTTTTGTTATTGCTCCGGCAACTGCTAATATTATTGGAAAGATCTCAAATGGCATAGCAGATGACTTTCTGTCAACAACTGTAATGGCAACCAGGGCCCCTGTCCTAATAGCGCCTGCAATGAATACAAATATGTACGAGAATCATACAGTTCAACGTAATATCAACAACCTGAAGTCTCTTGGCTGCCACTTTGTTGAACCTGCTTCTGGAGCGCTTGCCTGTGGAACAGAGGGTTTGGGTAAGTTAGCCGATGTTGATGATATTATTGAAGAGATGGAGTCCGTCCTATCGAAAAAAGATCTTTTAGGACAAAGGATCCTGGTCACCGCTGGTCCAACCACAGAGTTTATTGATCCCATAAGGTTCATCACTAACCGCTCTACAGGAAAGATGGGATATGCAGTAGCCAGGGTTGCCAGGAGAAGAGGCGCTGAGGTTACTTTAATAAGCGGCCCCTCTACGTTGTCTGTTCCTCAAAACATAAAATTCTTCTCAGTTAAGACGGCTTTAGAGATGAGAGCCGCTGTCCTTGACAGTCTGGAGGATTCCACTATCGTGATTAAGACGGCTGCGGTAGGCGACTATAAGGTTAAGGATGTCTGCTCAGAAAAGATAAAACGGGAAAGGGCAAATCTTATATTGGAATTGGAAGAAACTCCTGACATACTATCAGAGATCGGCAAGAAAAAGGGGGATAGGATTCATGTGGGGTTTGCTGCCGAAACAGAAGACTTAATAAATAATGCAAGAAGCAAACTAAAAAACAAAAACCTCGACTTGATTGTAGCCAATGATGTATGTATGGAAGGAGCAGGCTTTGAGTCCGATACCAATATAGTTAAGATACTGGATAAAGAAGGTAGCATAGAGGAACTGCCGTTGATGAGCAAAGAAGAGGTGGCAGAAAAGATACTTGACAGGGTTGTGAAGATTAAGACTGGTAAATCAAAAAGGTCTGAATGAAGGCGTTAAAGGATGACTGGTCAAAAAAGTCTACTACAAGATTTTAGGGAAATAGTACTTGATCTTAGAGAATATCTGAGTTATCAAAAGGATATGGGCATAGAAGGTTTTCCAACCAATCCTGAAAAGAGAGACAGTGTAACTAAGCGTAGTATCTTAAGTATTGACAACTCAGGTGTTGGAGTTTATGAAGGCCTGTCCGGATACGGAGAGGCAAAGGCAGGCAGCCTGATAACATTGGAAGCCATCAGAAAAGAACTGGTAGATTGTAAGCGCTGCAAACTCCATTCAGGGAGAAGAAATATAGTCTTCGGAACAGGCAATGAGAATGCCAGATTGCTCTTTGTGGGAGAAGGGCCAGGAAGAGATGAAGATATAAAAGGAGAACCCTTTGTAGGTAAGGCCGGTCAGTTACTTACAAGGATTATAAATGCAATAAATTTGAACCGAGAAGAGGTTTATATAGCCAATATAATCAAGTGCCGTCCGCCTGGGAATCGAGACCCTGAACCTGATGAAATAAAGGCATGTGAACCATTTTTAACCAAACAGATCCAGGCAATAAAGCCTGAGATTATATGTGCCCTGGGTGCATTTGCTGCTCAAACCCTGCTTAAAACTGACGAAAAAATCTCTAAACTGAGGGGGAGATTCCATAGTTATCACAGTGTTAAACTCATTCCCACCTATCACCCTGCTTTCTTACTCCGAAACCCCAATTTCAAGCGGTTTGTCTGGGAAGATATGCAGATGATCCAGAAAGAGTATCTATCATTAACCTCTAATTAATCAGAGACATACAAATACCATGTTCAATAGAAAATTTTGTTATACTGTATTGTTGCTATTCTCCCTTCTTGTCTTTTTACTATCCTTAACCCCTTATACTTCAGCTAAAAACCCTCATGTGAATGTTGCCAAAATAGACAGTATAATAAATCCAGTAGTTGTGGAGTTCATCGCAGAAATTATAGAAAGGTCGTCAAAGGACGGGGCAGAATGTTTAATCATCCAGCTTGATACCCCGGGTGGTCTCGACCTCTCAATGCGTAAAATAGTAAAGGATATGTTGAACGCTGACATTCCCATTATTGTATATGTTTCTCCAGGTGGTGCAAGGGCAGCATCAGCAGGGGTAATGATCACAATGGCGAGCAATATCGCCGCCATGTCTCCAGGAACAAACATTGGAGCGGCCCACCCTGTCACTATGGGTGGCCAAAAGATAGATAAAGAAATGGAAAAAAAGGTGGTAAATGATGCTGTGGCATATATCAAAAGCATTGCAGAAAAAAGGGGTAGAAATGTCAAATGGGCAGAAGATGCAGTGAGGAAAAGTGTATCTATTACTGAAAAGGAGGCATTAAACTTAAATGTAATTGACCTGATAGCTCCGGATATTAAAACCCTTCTTTTGGAGATTAATGGGAAGCAGGTCAAGACTGAAAAGGGCACCTTCACGTTGAATACAAAAGACGCAAAGCCTGTCTTTATCAACATGGGTATCCGTCATAATATACTTAATGTACTGAGTAGTCCTAATATCGCCTATGTCTTGATGATGATAGGGGTTCTAGGGTTGTATTTTGAGCTGGCCCATCCCGGCGTTATCTTTCCCGGGGTAATTGGAGCTATTAGTTTAATTCTGGCATTCTTTGCCTTTCAGACCCTGCCTATAAACTATGCTGGCATTCTCTTAATAGTCCTGGCTATAATACTTTTTATTGCCGAGGTTAAAGTGGCGAGTTTCGGGCTCTTAACCATCGGGGGTATAGTCTCTATGCTTTTAGGTTCTCTAATGTTGTTTGAATCTCCTGTGCCGTATTTACGGGTGTCATGGTCTGTGCTTATTCCTGTGGTCCTGGGCACCTCAGCCCTGTTTATCCTATCTGCAACCCTGGCATTCAGGGCTTATCTCTCCAAGCCCACAACCGGGATGGAAGGGTTAGTAGGGGAAATTGGGGCTGCCAAAACAGAGATATTACAGGAAGGTAAGGTTTTTATACATGGAGAGTATTGGAATGCCTACAGTGAGGAAGTGATTCCAAAAGAAGAAAAGGTTAGAGTTTTAAAGGTGGATAATCTGCGACTTAAGGTGGGAAGATTAAAATAACAGGGTTTTCTATCACGCTAAAGCGTGGCTTAGTTTTTCAACACTTTAAAAAGGGGGTTTTATATGATTGGATGGGTTGTATTAGTTATATTTCTGGTCATTATCCTGAGTAGTGCTATCAGGATACTAAACGAGTATGAACGAGGTGTTATCTTCCGCTTGGGCAGAATAATTGCCACAAAAGGTCCTGGACTGATCTTCTTGATCCCGGTTGTTGATAAGATGCAGAAGGTCAGTTTAAGACTCGTTACCATGGATGTCCCTACCCAGGATGTAATCACCAAAGACAACGTCTCGGTGAAGGTAAATGCTGTTGTCTATTTTCGGGTCGTGGACTCCAATAAGGCTATCGTCGAGGTAGAGAACTTCCTCTATGCGACCTCTCAGCTTGCCCAGACGACCCTGAGGAGTGTCTGCGGGGAGGTGGAACTGGATGAAATTCTATCGGAACGGGAAAAGATCAATCTGCGCCTGCAGGATATCCTGGATCGCAGTACCGATCCCTGGGGGATTAAGGTAACATTGGTTGAAATCAAGCATATTGACCTGCCTGAGGAGATGAAACGCGCCATAGCCAAACAGGCTGAAGCGGAGAGGGAAAGACGGGCAAAGGTCATCAATGCCAAGGGTGAGTTCCAGGCCGCTCAGAAACTGATTGAGGCGGCAGCCCTTATGGAAACACAACCCATGTCCCTGCAGCTTAGATACCTTCAGACCCTGAACCAGATTGCCGCAGAGAACAATTCAACAACCATTTTCCCTATCCCAATCGACCTGTTCAGGCCGTTTCTGAAGCTGATAGATAAGGAAAAGTAGACATTTGTTTCTTGGGAGCTGGGGACACAACACTAACTATCACCAGACAGGAGTCTGGTGTTTTGACGGCTTAATTAAATAAATTAGTTCACACTGAAAAATTCCCTTTTCCGCTCTCTGGTTCAGGTTTTTTGACCCATCTATGACTCGCTTCAGGCATTTTCAGAAACTCG
>PFIF01000193.1 GCA_002782605.1 Deltaproteobacteria bacterium CG_4_8_14_3_um_filter_43_13
GGAGGGGCGAATCGAAGGCATTTACATGGCAGGTTGTATTCATGATCTTGGCAAAATGGCCGTCCCCGCTGAAATACTTAGTAAACCTGGGAAGTTAACTGAAATTGAATTTAATTTGATTAAATGTCACCCTCAAATTGGTTTTGATATCTTAAAGAACATAGATTTCCCATGGCCAATTGAGGATACTATATTTCAACATCATGAAAGATTGAATGGTTCTGGATATCCCTCAGGTTTATCCGGCGAAAAGATTATGGTAGAATCAAAAATCTTAGCTGTTGCAGATGTTGTAGAAGCTATCTGCTCTCATCGGACATACAGGCCTGCACTTGGCGTAGAATTTGCTTTGAATGAGATTTCAAGAAATAAAGGTATTCTTTATGATGTAAGTGTAGTTGATGCTTGTTCGAGTATTTCACCTAATGATGGGTTTGAGAAATTATTTCATATATCCAACGATCCGTTCCACCGGTTCGCCGATAAATCCGGCTCCCGTTAACCTCGTTGTTATGCAGTAAATTAAATGGAAATTACAGTGGTAAATTTATGTGTAAAAGCTGTTTCAAAATCTTTATAAGATTCAAATAGCGGGACTTTATGGGGATTATTTATAAATCTGTACGACAGCCGGACTCATTATGGTTCTCTCCAAATTGTAAGTTTTGGGAGAACAAAGAGGATATTTTATGGGTGATAAACACGAAGAATGGCTGAAACAAGCTGATTACGATATGGATACTGCCGATGCTATGCACAGCAGTGGTCGTTATTTCTATACTGTTTTTATGTGCCATTTGTCCATCGAAAAAGCTCTGAAAGGTCTCTATTATAAAGTTTTGGATGAAGTACCGCCAAAAACACATAATTTGTTTTATCTGTTGAATAAAATTAACAAAAAACCTGAATTGGAATTAGAAAAATTCATCATAAAGCTGAATACGGCCAGCGTTGCCACTCGCTACCCGGATGATCTGGAAAAAATACAATCTGCCTATACCGAAGAAGTCACAAAAGATATAATCACCAAAAGCAAGGACTTATTGAAATGGGTCAAGACGCAGTTTTAAAAACCATCAGGCAATTCAAAAAAGCGTTAGAGTCAATCAACATTCGGGTTGAACAACTTATCTTATATGGTTCTCATGCTGTTGACACAGCCCGTGAGGATAGCGATATTGACGTGGTTGTCATCTCGCCGAGTTTTTCTGATAAGAGTTATTGGGAACGCATTGATATTTTAACTGAAGCCATTTACAAAGTCTTTGCTCCCATCGAGGCGTCTGCGTTTACACCTGAAGAATGGAAGACTGAAAAATCTTTAATTGTGGATTATGCTAAGAATGGCGTCTTAGTGAAGTGAGACGATGCTAACCAATAAGGAAGTGGATGCTTTGCGCCGCTTATCTCAACGTCGAGCCTGTAGAAAAAGTCTATTTTTAAGATTTTTTAAAAAATGATATTTAATAAAAACAGGGGTTACAAAGTTCCCAATTGTTGATGCATGGGTTTTTCTACAGACTCGTTATATTGGAGGTACAGGATGATCTTTAAATTGACAGAAGAACAGGAAGCCGTAAAGAGGATGGTTAAAAACTTTGCAGAGAAAGAGTTGGCTCCTTATGTGGATGAGTGGGAAGAGAAAGAGATTTTCCCCAGGGAAGCCTTTAAAAAGATAGCGGAACTGGGGCTTTTTGGCATGACATGCCCGGAAGAATATGGCGGTACAAATATGGGATTTTTGACATCCGCCATAATATATGAAGAACTTGGAAAAACATACAGGGCTATGAGTTATGTGTCGATTAACAATCTTGTTTGCTTTCTCATTTATAAAAACGGGAATGAAGAACAGAGAAAAAGATGGGTAATCCCCCTGGCTAAAGGAGATCTATTCGGGGGCTTTGCCCTCACAGAACCCAATGCTGGTTCTGATGCAGCAGCCATTCAGACCTCTGCAGAAAAGAGAGGCGATGGTTACGTCCTGAATGGGAGCAAAATCTTCATCAGCGCTGGTGGAGAGGCCGATATTTATACCGTAGTGGCAAAAACCGACAAAGAAAAAGGGGCTTCTGGTGCCAGTCTTTTTGTAGTCGAAAAGGGAACCTCTGGTTTTTCCTTTGGTAAAATAGAAAAAAAGATGGGGATGTGCTCTTACCCCACAAGGGAGCTGATATTTGATGATTGTATCGTTTCTAAGGAACATCTTTTAGGTGATGAAGGTAAGGGTTTCAAGATGATAATGGAGGCCCTCGATGGGGGAAGGATAAACATAGGTGCGATATCCGTAGGTCTTGCTCAAGGAGCTCTGGACAAGGCGTTGAGTTATTCCAAAGAGCGAATTCAGTTCGGCAAGGCCATCTCAGAGTTTCAGGGGATACAGTTTATGCTTGCAGACATGGCTACAGAAATAGAAGCTGCAAGACTTCTCGTCTACAAAGCCGCTTATATGAAAGATCAAGGACTTAAGGTAACGAAAGAGGCTGCCATGGCAAAGAGATTCGCCACAGATGTAGCCATGAAGGTTACAACCGATGCTGTCCAGATACTGGGCGGATATGGATATATGAAGGATTACACTGTTGAAAGATACATGCGGGAGGCCAAGGTAGGACAGATCGTTGAAGGAACCAATCAGATTCAAAGGGTAGTTATTGCGAGAGAATTGTTAAAGTAGGGGCGGGGTTAGACCCCGCCCTTACACAATGTGATTTTCTATGAAGATATTGCTACACGTCTGTTGTGCAAACTGTACTATCTATCCTGTCCAAGAACTTAGGAAAGATGGCATAGAGGTCTTTGGGGTTTTTTATAACCCTAATATCCATCCTTATCAAGAATACAGAAGAAGGCTTGAGACTGTAAAAGAATATTCGGACAGGATTGATTTAAGGATGACTTACCATGATGAATATGCACTCGAAGAGTTCTTGCAAAATGTGGTCTTTAGGGAAAATGAACGGTGCTGGTATTGTTATTACACCCGTTTGAAACGAGCAGCTCAGCTGGCAAAGAGAGAAAAATTTGACTTTTTCACCACAACCCTGTTATATAGTAAATTCCAAAAGCATGAAAAGGTGAAAGAGATTGGGGAGGAATTGGCCAGGGAGTATGGGGTTAAATTCTACTATAGGGATTTTCGTAAGGGATGGAAGGCTGGCATAGAGATATCAAACGATCTTGGATTGTATCGTCAGCAGTACTGCGGCTGTATTTACAGCGAAAAGGAAAGATATCTACATGCATCGCAATAAGTATCCTTTTGACCTTGTTCTTTTATCTTTTTAGAAGATGAGCAAGGGGGTGAACTTCAGACAAAACTCTGTTGTAAAAAAACATCAGTTTGTACAAAAGTGTGTTGTTTAATATACATGGTATCTACTTGAAAGGTAATGTAGTATAAAAAAATGCCTCTACTCCGCAAATTTTTAATATGTGTAGTATCTTGTTTTTATTGGATTAATTAGTAAACTACTACCGGCTGAAGCCGGTAGCTTTGACATCGGCTGCAAGCCGACTAAAGTTCATCATCAATCTTGAAGTCACCATCGGGAGGTTCTTGTCCTTGTTGCTCAATGTATTTGATTATCACCTCATCTGTGACATTACCGGACGTCGCAACAAAGTACCCTCGTGCCCACATATGACGTCCCCAAAATTCCCGACTCAACCTCTTGTATTCCATCATCATTTTTCGGGATGTTTTCCCCTTGATGGACTTTACCAACTGGCTCACTGAGATGTGCGGAGGTGCCGAAACGAATATGTGTACATGATCCCGCGATATATGACCCTTGATAATATCCACATCGTTCGCCTTACATATCTCGCGGATTAAATCCCGCACCCTCTGGGCAATATCAGCACGCAGTATTGGCTTGCGGTATTTCGTGATCCAAACAATGTGATACTTAATATCATATACAGTATGACTTGATTTCCGATAATGCTCCATACCGCAAGCATACTAAAGTCTTCGCCTAAAGGCGAGGGTTTTTCCCCCATTCCCCGAGGGGGACAATAAATATATGGAATTAATTTAAGGGAAAGCAGTGGTTGCTTTAATTAATTGGGCATAAATGTTGCAGCATTTTAATCAGTTAAATCTCTATTTAAGGAATCTTTAAGCTTATGTATCAGAAAACAATTGCCAGGCAAGTAAGTTTTACGGGTATCGGACTGCATTTGGGGAAAAAGGTAAACGTTACCATTAGACCTGCGAATGTAGATCATGGAATTATATTTTTGAGGACAGACATGCCGGAGCCTGTGGAGATTAAGGCTGATGCTGCAAGCGTTGTTGACACGAAATTAGCTACAACCCTTGGATATAATGGAGCAAAGATATCTACTGTTGAACATTTATTAGCAGCATTCATGGGGCTTGGAATAGACAATGCACTGGTGGAGATTGATTCCTCCGAAGTACCCATTATGGATGGCAGTGCTTCTCCTTTTGTCTATCTTTTGAAAACTGCTGGCATTAGAACTCAAAAAAAGCCTAAAAAATTTCTGATAATAAAAAGGGTTATAAGGGTTTCTGATGGAGATAAGAGGGTTATTTTAGCCCCTTTTAAAGGGCTTAAAATTACATATACCGTGGATTTTGATCATCCCCTCATAGCAAATCAATCCTACTCTGCGGAATTCTCTAACGGAACTTTTGAGAGAGAAATATCCAGGGCTCGTACTTTTGGCTTCTTAAAGGATGTTGAGGTTCTCAAGGCAAATGGTTTAGCAAAAGGGGGCTCTCTGGATAATGCGATTGTTGTGGGGGATTTCAGAATTATAAATGATGATGGGTTGAGATTCCCCGATGAATTTGTTCGCCATAAAATACTGGATTCTATTGGAGATCTCAGTTTGCTAGGTGTTCCTGTTATTGGTCATCTTATAGCTTATAAATCGGGCCATTCTCTAAATTATAGTTTGATGAAGAAGGTTATCTCTAATAAAAAGAACTGGAAGTTGATAGAGGTCTGTAACGAAGAATTTGAGAGATACAATGTTCCTTCCTTTGAATTATTGAAACAAGTACCAGCTTCAGCCTAACTCCCTTCTCTATACCCATTGAGACCTTTGTACAGCCTGCTAAGAGCTTTCAAAAATTACCACTTTCCGCTTCAGGATTACTTGAATTCACAAACTCGCCCTTCCTGCCTGTGCGCAGCAAGCAGACAGGTGGGCTCATCAAGGCTCTTTTATGAGCCCTTCGACCATCATAAACCTTTCGTCTGGTTTTAATTTTAATAATCTCCCCAAGATTGCCACCCTTTGTGGTGGTATCTGATGATTTTAGCTGAGTCCTTTAGCCAAGGTATGTTGTTGAGTAAAAGTTCACCACGAATGCAATGATCTTCGAGATTTTCAACCTCAAAATTCCGAAGGGAGATTTTTTCCTCCAATGAAAAAGCACCGATATCATGAAGCAGTGCCGCTATAAAAATTTTTCCCAATCTTTCACCTGAAAGTCTTGCTGCTTTCCCCATTTCCCATACAACAAAGGCTGTCCTTTGTTGATGCTGTATCAATAAAGGACTGGCCAAATCCATGGCGTCGGAAAGTGAAAGGACCAGATTCCCTAAATTAACGGTAATATTACGCTGCATATGGCCCTCCTGAAAAAATTTTTCCAGCTAACGAGTCTGTAGAAAAGGCCCTTTGGCAGAGAATTAGTTTTCCGATCAGCTCAGGCTTTTTCAGGCTGTTAATTTGATTCAGGGAATGCTCAAAGGTACCGGGTAGGATTTGTTTCTCAAAGAAGATGGGGATGAACTTTCCCTGGGAATAGGAGTAATCTTTGTGCCGAGCCACTGCAATCTCCTTGTGTAAAGGTTAACCGGTTTGACCTCATGCTATTCCAGTTATAGTACCATAAATCGGTCGTCTAATAGAGTAATTATTGGAGAAATCTAGGGTTTTTCTACAGGGTCGTCAGGTTGAGCTGCCTAAAAATTTACTTGACTCTTCTTGCTTAAAGGTAGCGCTTTGTTGGGCGTAATTTGCCTCATAAACTCTGAGGCTTTCAATCTGAATTAATCGACTTTTCTAATTGCTCTCGACTTATTGTGTCTTGGGTACGTCTCTCTTCGATGAGTTTCCAAAAAGAATCATCACTCCCTAACTCCAATTGCTCTTCGTCTATCCCAATAACCAATGCAACAGGTTTACCTTGTCGCGTAACGATTACGCGTTCTTGTCGCGCTTCATTGATACAGAATTTCAGGGTAGCCTGTTCGAGTCCGACGGTTTGTCGAGTAGACATCTTTTCAACCTCCTTTGTT
>PFIF01000123.1:0-6019 GCA_002782605.1 Deltaproteobacteria bacterium CG_4_8_14_3_um_filter_43_13
GATCTTGTGAGGACTTATTCTACAAACTCGTTATACGCCGAGTGAAACATCAATACTGTTCTAATTGATGGAGGAAACATTATGACTGAGTTTGAGGAAGTTTCCACAAAGGCCATGGCTTTGCCCGCCGGAAGTAGGGCCGAACTTGCCGAGATACTAATCCAGAGTCTTGAAGAGAAGGAAGACGCGGGGGTTAAATCCGCTTGGCTTGCCGAAATACATCGAAGGGATCAGGAAATCAGGGCTGGTGCATCCGTAACTAAACCATCTGACCAAGTTCTCAGGGAAGCTCGCGAAAAACTAAGATGTATGAAATAGAATTTCATCACGATGCCAACGAGGAAATGAAAGCAGCGGCTGTCTATTATGAAGAACGAGTGACAGAGCTTGGAAGCGATTTCCTTGATGAGATAGAACAAGGAGTGAATAGGATTCGACAATTTCCATTACTCTGGTCAATCTATGAAGGTGAATACCGGCGGTATCTCTTGAAGCGATTCCCTTATGGATTGATCTATCGGATCGAGACTGAAAAGATATTTATCATCGCGGTTGTTCACCTTCACCGAAAACCAAGATATTGGAAGGGCAGGGGATAGCATTTTCCTTTCTACTTTCCCAAGTGTTGCACTTCATTATTGAACTGACGTAACGGTATATCGGCCCGATTCAGATATTTGGGTCAATTGTCGAATAAGGAGGGAAAAATGATGTTACCCTTTGAAAAATGTCCTGTTTGTGGGGGTGAATTAAAGGAGAAGGTAGTCGAAAAGATTTTACAAGGAGGAAATCATACTGCTGTTTTACAAATCCATGCTGAAGTGTGTCTCAATTGTGGTGAACGATTATATACTGAGGAGACTGTAAGATTATTTGAAAAAATTAGGAACAAATTAAAAAGGCAAGACCTTTCCGGCTTTGATCCTTTAGGACAGACATTTACGTCCCCGATCCTGTGCCAGATAGCGTGTTTGTGATCACTGCATATGAACTGATAGGGAAACCCCTTAAGGCATATCGGCGTCGCTGCCGAAGGAGACAGAGATGATGAAAAAGAGCAAGTTCCCAAATGGATGGGATGATGAGCGTGTCAAGCGTGTACTCGATCATTACGAAAACCAGACCGAGGAAGAGGCGGTTGCCGAAGATGAGGCTGCTTGGGAAAATACATCCCAAACCTTCATAGAAGTTCCAAACGAGCTGGTTCCCGCAGTACGCGAGTTGCTTGCCAAAAAGGTTGCCTGATCTTTTCTTTAGCTTGCATTGTGAACGTAGCCTGTGGGCAGAACCATTTCATGCACTCAGACGGCGAGAAGCAGCACCTACCTGAATCGTGTGGCATAGGGGCTGGCAAGCACATTGCGCTTGCCATTATCTCATCGCCGCTGGTGCTGAATACATTGGCCGGTTTTATTAAAAAGACCTTTCTAACGCCCGTAAGTGCTTAGAACTTAGGGAAAGGCTGCATCTGCCGTAAGCAAGAACACTACCTATGTTGTAACAGGAGAAAACCCTGGTTCCAAGGCTGACAGGGCAAGGGCTTTAGGTGTTAATATTATGACTGAAGGTGAATTTAAGAAGCTGATTGAAAAATAGGTTGTTGTAGGTGTGTAACAGGGTCGGGCCACAGCATTGATTACTAGAGGATGCTGGGCTTTCTCGAAGCCAGGTCATATGATCAGTTGAGGAGTAGCCACAAAGGGTGGGTGAAGGAATACCTGGGAAATGTGGAAAAAGCCCGGCATGAGGAAAAGAGAACCGTCCCCTTTAATTCCCCTTTAATTACTTTAATTATACCATCAGGACAGTGAAAGGCTTATTGGGAGGAGAAAAAAGTGAAGAAAATTGGCAGATTTCACGTTCTCACTGATACCACCCTCCAAACCCGTTACTCGCACGTGGAGCTTGCTGAGTTAGCCATTGCCGGAGGAGCCGATACAATCCAGTTTCGGCAGAAGGATGGGACCACGAAGCAGATGATTCGTGTAGCTGAGCAGATACAGGCCATGTGCAAACAGACTGGCGTGACCTTTATTGTTAATGATCGAGTGGATGTGGCAATAGCTTGCCATGCAGACGGCGTTCACCTCGGGCAGGGCGACTTTCCTATCCCCCTTGCCAGAAAGCTCCTCGGGGAGGATGCTATCATTGGCGGATCGGCAGGGAACCTGGAAGAGGCTCGGGCATGTCTTATAGAAGGTGCGGACTATGTCGGGTTCGGTCCTGTCTATCCAACGGCATCCAAGGATGATGCCGGCCCTGCGAGCGGACTTGCCCTTCTGAGCCAAATCGTGGAGACGATTCCTCTTCCCATCATCGCTATCGGAGGGATCACCAGGGGCAATGTCCCTATGGTGCTTCATGCTCGGGTACATGGTATTGCAGTGATCTCTGAAGTCAGTTGCCAAAATGACCCAAAGTCAGCAGCCAAAGCTCTCAAATGTTTAATGGAGTCTGACTTATATGCTTGAGAAGGTAAGTGACATCGGAGAATTCGGCCTTATTCGGAGAATCAATGATCTTGTGAATCGGGATGGCCTCCGGTCTGAGCGGCTAAGCCTTGGCATAGGGGATGATACGGCTTCCTTCCTTCCCAGACCGGGATATGAACTCCTGGTCACCTGTGATAGTATGGTAGAAGGCCGTCATTATCTGCCGCAGCATATCAGCTTCATGGACTTAGGTCGCCGTGCCATGACCATAAACATCAGCGACATCGGAGCCATGGGTGGCACTCCTCTTTACGCTCTCATATCGCTTGGATTGCGGGCTGAGATGTTTGTCCGGGACGTGGAGGAGATCTACCGGGGGTTTATCGCCGAGTTGAACCCCTTTGGCGCTTCCATTATCGGAGGAAACCTCACGAGGTCGGGAAATGGGATGTTCATCGATATTACCCTATTAGGCGAAGTAGAGCAGGGAAAACTGGTTCGCCGCTCCGGGGCAAAGCCGGGAGACGCAATTCTGGTTACAGGTTACCCCGGCCAGGCCGCTGCCGGGCTCCGGTTATTACTTCACACACCGAATGACGCTTCGTTGGCAAGGCATCCATTGGTCACTATCTACAACATACCACCTCACAGGGCTCATTTAGGAAAGGCAATTGCACAAACCGGCTTTGCCACAGCCATGATAGATACGAGCGATGGATTTCTGGGAGATCTGGGGCATATCTGTGAAGAGAGCGGGGTAGGGGCAGAATTATTCAAAGACAAAATCCCCGTCAGCGAGGGCATCTATGACGCTGCTCGCATACTCCACCGTGACCCCCACGACTTCTTTCTGGGGGAGAGCGATGATTACGAGATGGTCATTACCTGCCATCCACAGCATGTAGCCCTCCTCCGCTCTATTGCGGAAAAATGCTGTGCTGCCCCCTTGACGGAAGTGGGGAGGATCACGGGTACCGCTCCCGGGATTACATTACTCCTCCCTGATGGTGAGAGGCATCCTGTTAAATCTCTCAGTTGGGATCATTTTCGTTCTGCAAAGGACCCAGCAGAGTAAGGACTTGAGCGGAGAACACAAAAGCTATTGATCCTGTTGCCGGATGCTCCAAGCAGGGTAGTGGTGAGTCTCTGATATCACCCTCCCCTTTTTTTCCAATCCCCTCAGGAGAGGGGTGTGTGGATACCCTGCTGCTTGCATCAGGGTCATTAATTAAAAAAACGAGGAGGTTAGGATGTTTAACCGGAACATGGCAATGAAGGCTGCAGAAAACCTTAGAAGTATTCGTGAAAGAAAACCGCTCGTTCACAACATCACCAACTACGTCGTCATGAACTATACAGCAAATGCCCTGCTTGCCTGTGGTGCATCTCCGGTGATGGCTCATGCGGCTGAAGAAGTAGAGGAGATGGTTTCCCTTGCAGGAGCTTTGGTGCTCAATATCGGTACGTTAAGCCCTCCCTGGGTCCATGCAATGCTGAGGGCCGGGAAAAAGGCCAACGCGCTGCACGTTCCTGTTATCCTTGATCCTGTTGGCGCAGGGGCCACATCCCTGCGCACAGATTCTGCCAAAAGACTGATTGAAGAGCTTTCGATCCAGGTGATTCGGGGAAACGCCTCGGAGATACTCTCTCTGGGAAGAGAAAAATCTAAGGCGCGAACAAAGGGTGTTGATTCAATCCATTCCGTGGATCAGGCAGCCGAGACGGCTATAGCTCTGGCCGTAGAACTCAGAACAACCCTTGCTATTACGGGGACTGTGGATTTGATAACCGACGGTAATCGTATCTGTCGCGTTATGAACGGACATGAGATGATGAGTCATGTCACTGGGACAGGCTGTACCGCCACGGCGATTATAGGCGCCTTTCTCGCTGTCGAACCCGACTCCATGGAAGCGGCTGCCACAGGTCTGTCCTATTTTGGACTGGCCGGAGAAAAGGCTGCCGAAAGGTCCTTTGGTCCCGGGACGTTTCAGATTTCTCTCCTGGACGCTCTGTATGAGATGAAGGAAGATGATCTGATGGCAGAAGCCAAGATCCAGATTTGAAAACATTTCCCGGCTCAAAACCGGCAACGAATTCTTGGGACAACCGTGTCCGAGTACCTCATGGATCGTCCGGATATTTGGCGCAGAAATCCAGAAAATACCTGAGCCACTTTTTATAGTCCACACACTGTTTCGGTGCAACGGCTCATTTTTCGAGAATTGCGTCAAACCTCGTTAGAATCGGAAACGAGCCAGGCTGTATCGGCATTGAACAGAAAACATCCTAAGAATATAAATTTGGTATTGACGGTCTCGGAACTTCCTGATATTGAAAGGAAACTATTCAATATATTGTTATGAGTTAAATTGAAAAAATTGAAAAAATTTCTTTTTGAAATGCTTCTGCTTTTTTGGCAGGATTTTTATCTTGCAAGATAGGACGGCCTACTACAACATAATCGGCACCATTTTTAAATGCTGTCTTCACATCTACTGTTCTTTTCTGATCATCTTTATTCTCAACTGGACGAATGCCGGGGGTTACTATTAAAAAATTATCACCTAAATCACTTCTTAACTGAGAAGATTCTAACCCGGATGAAATAACTCCATCACAACCTAATTGTAAAGCACGTTTGGCCCTGGAAAGGACTAATTCTTCAACATCACACTTAAATCCCAAGTCATCCAGATCTTTTTTATCAAGACTTGTTAATACTGTTACTGCCAATATTTTGAGGCCATTTTTATTTTCAACCGCTGCCTGTAAAATTGCATCGTTCCCATGCACGCTGGCGAACTGCGCGTCTCTATGTTTAAGCTGAGCCACAGCAGATTTAACCGTTTGAGGAACATCAAAAAATTTTAAATCAACAAAAACTTTCTTTTCACGAGTACGCAGCCATTCAAGAAGCTCAAAATATCTGCCAGACATAAATAATTGGAGACCAAGTTTATAAAAATTGACTGTTGAACCAAGATCAGAGACCATCTCTTTCGCTTTTTCTACGCTTTCTACATCTAACGCGAGGATAAGTCTTTCTTGGGTTGGTATGGCTTTTTTATTAGACATCGGCGGACTACTTTCTTTTTTATCCATAATGTTAAGATAATTAAAAAGATAATGGATACTTTATCCACCAAATATGTGTTGATTATAGCATATTCGGCTTTTATTAAATAATTATTTTGGGGATTCTATTGTCGCCTTTTTGCCTATTTTGATAAGACATTGCTTTCGACAAGGAAAGTATAGTAGGTCTGTTTTTGCTTGTCAAGGGATATTACGCATCGAAAATGCATCGAAAAACATGGGCTGGCGATGTGGTTGGAGAAAGGGAGACAGATCAGCAAATAGAAGCACATAGGGGTCAGGTCCTGATAAGCAAGTTTTTGGCAGCAAAAGTGATTTTCCATGACCTGTGCATGACCTGCGACCCCAAGACCTGACCCATGACCCTGTGATGACTGAAGACGAATTTAAGAAGCTGATTGAAAAATAGGCTGCTGTAATTATGTCTTGTGGAAAATCTCTTTTTGTGCTTGCTATAGGTAATAAGAAAATCATGTCTAGTCGGTTCA
>PFIF01000123.1:6083-20025 GCA_002782605.1 Deltaproteobacteria bacterium CG_4_8_14_3_um_filter_43_13
TAAGTTCCACTTCTGTTAACGTTCTTGTTCTTCCTCACAAACTGGCTTTCACAAACTCAGCCTCTTTATAGAATCCTTACTGCAGAATTAAATACTCAACCTTTAACGAACGACATAGTCGAACCTTGACGACTTCGTAAAAAGTAAATTTTCCCCTACCCAGGCGGGAGGGGAGACAATATAGAGTTCCCCATCAAGGGGGAGGAGGTTTTGGACTTTTTACGAGACCATCAACCTTAAACAATGAAAAAGGAGGAGGATATGAAAGTAGAATTGGTATCGAGATGTTATAAACTAATAGTTATCTGTTTTATAGCCATACTTATTGTTATTGTTGACAAAACATTTATACATGCCAACGATGTCCCAGGTGTAACTGACAGCACCATAAAATTAGGTTTGATCCTGGATCAAACTGGCCCTGCCGCCAATGTTGCTGTGCCAATCACTCAAGGGATACGGAGCTATTTCAGATACATAAACGAGCAAGGAGGGATTAATGGCAGAAAACTCAATCTCCTGGTAGAAGATGATCGTTACGCCATTCCAATGGCTATATCAGCCTTCAAGAAACTCGTTTTTAAGGACTCTGTATTCGTCCTAATGGGCCCCTCTTCAACCGGTGCTGTGACTGTCCTCAGCGGGTCGGCACAAAAGGAAAAAGTCCCTTTAATATCCCCTGTGATGCCTGAAATAACTGTAAAACCCTTTAAGCGATACGTTTTTATCATTGCGGATATATATCCGAACCAGATGAAGATGCTGATCGATTATCTTCTCAAAGACCTAAACCCCAGAGATCCAAGAATTGGATTGGTCTATCCTGATAACGAAACGGGCAAAGTTGACAGTGCAGCAGCCTTGAAGGTACTTAAGTCTTATAATATCGTCCCAGTCTCTAAAGAGGTCCTCAATCCGGGTTCATTTGATGCCAGTTCGCAAATAATGAACCTAAAAGGGCTGGGGCAAGCCACATAGTTTTCTGTGGCGGTATCCCTCAGTCAACGGCTGTTTTTTTGAGGGAGTCAAAAAAATATGGGCTGGATATACCCGTTTTGGGAAGTTGGGCTACGTGTGCAGAGGAAGTTATAAGGACGGCTGGAGACGCTGCAAAACGATTTTATGCCGTGAACCATATGAGTTCCTGGTATGACGATGGACCAGGGGTAGCCAAGATGAGGGAGATAACCCTCAAGTACGAGCCTGGAACAGAAAAACCTTATCGTGGGAAGATATATACCCATGGTTGGGTTTTCGGTCTCATAACAGTGGAGGGTTTAAAGAGGGCTGGCAGAGTTCTGGACAGAGAAGCATTTATAAATGCAATAGAGGGTATCAAGGACTTTGGTACAGGAGGACTTTGTGGTCCTATTAATTACAGCCCCACTAGCCACAAAGGTGGAAACACCTGGAAGATATTTAAGTCCGATCCAGCTACCGGAAAGTTTATCCCATTGACTGAATGGAGGAAATCAGACTGATTTGTTATCTGAATCCGAAAGGGCTGGCAACCAGGACAATTCAGACAGTAAACCATAGACATCAGACATTAGACTGAAGGGGAGAAAGTCGCCAGAGATTACACAAAGATAAGGGGTATCCGTTCACAGTTTACGATTTGCAGTTAACAGTTGGCAAAAATGCTTCAAGCTTTGTATCACAACAGCAAGCTTAAGCTTGCTGTTGTGATGCCCGCTGTTGAAATTGCTGTGAACGGTAAACTGAAAACCGTGAACGGTTACAGAAAAGTCTGATGTCTAAAGTCGGAAGTCCAGTGTCTGAATTGCAGAGGAAGGGTAATAAAGGGCTGGAAATTTTGTAAGGACTATGGTAGAAGTTTCAAAGAAGTGGTCAGGATAAAATATACTATCCCTGGAAATGAAAGGTTAAGTAAGAAATTGGCAAAGATGCTTCAATTTACTGGGATAAATAACTTAAGCTAGAAAGGAGATAACATCATGGTAGATAAAAAAGTAGAACCTAAAGAGATTTCTATGTCAAACACCAAGCAAGAAATGCTGGCTACCTATAATGCGTTACTGAAACAATTGCATGAGAAGGAGGAAGCGGAACCGAAACCGGAAAAGAAGATGGAAGAGAAAAAGATGAAAGAGGTTGTTGCCGTTGCAGACTCCCTCTCTTCAGAAGGCGTCGTCAAAGGAATAAGCAGTCTCAAGCTGGAAGTCGGGAAGATGCTCACTCAGATATCCGATAGACTGGAGGAAGAGGTCAACAAATTCAAGGGAATTCAGAAAGCTATTGAGATTAAAGAAGGGGAACTAAAAGAAGTATACGAGATAGAAAGATCGGCAGCGACATTAGTGGCACTGATAGAATCCCAAAACCAAAAGCGACGGGAATTTGAATCCGAAATAGTTGGCAGAAAAGAGGAATTGAACAGGGAAATCCAGACAATTAGTGCGGAATGGGAAAAAGAGAAGAATATTCATGAGGCAGATGTCAAAGAACGGGAAGCTACAGAGGCGAAAAGGAGGGAAAGGGAAAAGGAAGAATATCATTATGCCTTTAAGAGGGAACAACAGTTAGCAAAAGATAATTTTGAAGACGAGAAGGCGAAACTGGAAAGAGAGATTCAGCTTAAAAAAGAGCAGATGGAAAAAGATTTGGCAGAGAGAGAAAAAGCGATAGCCGAAAGAGAAAATGAATTGAACGAATTGCAGAAAAAGGTCAGTGCCTTTCCCAAAGAAATGGAAACGGCTGTCAATAAGGCAATCAAAGAAACAACAGAGAAAATCTTGTTGGAAGCAACTAATAAAGAGAATTTGTTGAAAAAAGAATTCAATGGTGAGCGAAACGTATTTACCTCTCGAATCGAGTCCCTGGAAAAGACGGTAAAAGAACAGACTGAACAGATTGCAAAACTCTCCGAGCAATTGGAAAAAGCGTATCAAAAGGTTCAGGATATCGCAGTTAAAGCCGTCGAAGGTTCATCAAACATTAAATCACTTACAAGCCTTCAACAGATGGTAACGGAACAAACCAGGAGGCAATCACAGGAGAAGTAGAATCTTCTGACATCTTACTTTCAACTTGAGGTGCCAGGCCGGCACCTCAAGTTGAAAGACTTGCCAAATTCCTCATACAGCACCTCAAAACCCAATCTAAAGAACCCACCAATTTTAATCAAATTTTAACCCAATCGTAATCAAATCGTAATAAGAATCTGTTATTAAAACAGTCAGCATTAGGAAAAAACATACAAAGGAGGATTTGTAAGGAAGTGAAATATCATATTGTTGAAGAAGATGGTTTCTGTTTCATAAAGGTATCGGGTGAGACCAGAAAGAATGAAGCCGTCATGGCAAGGGGGGGGCTGTCTCCCTATCTCAAGGAAAAAGGTATTAAGGTGATTATGGACATGGAGGAATTAGGAAAGTTTGAGCCAATCACTCTTGTGGGGGTTCTGAATGGCATCAGAAAAGAGGTCAACCTTCTAAGGGGTGATTTGAAGTTATGCTCTTTAAACCCCAAGGTACTAACTTATTTAAAGCTAAATCGTTTGGATGAAATCTTCCAGGTATATGAAGATAGAGAAATGGCCAAAAGGAGTGAATGGATGGATTATGGTAAAAGATAATCGGATTACAGAGTTATGCCCTAATATATTCTTGATCAGGGGCGAGGATACAAGCAGCCACAGTTACCTGATCAGGGGTGATTACAAAAATCTCCTCATCGATTCGGGTGTGGATAAGAACTTCTCCAGATTGCAAAAGTTCTTACTCACGCTGGGGCTCAAGGTCAGGGATATTGACATAGTAATAAATACCCACGAACACTTCGACCATATCGGAGCGAATCGCTATTTTCAGGATTATGCTTTAATTGCTGCCCATCGCTTTGCTGCTACGAAGATCACCGTGGAGGACAGATACGTTACTATGTATAAGTCAGGGGACATCAACGAGCCGTCTCTTAATGTCCATCTCTGGCTGGAAAACAGGTTTTGTTTTGATCTGGGAAATTACAGACTGGAAGTGGTGCATACACCCGGACATAGTTCCGGTTCGATCTGCATCTATGAGTTTACCAGGAAGATCCTTTTTACAGGGGACACTCTATTCGCAGGAGGGACACTCTCCTACATCGGTGAGTCCGGCAGCGTCGGTGATTATATCAGTTCCATCAGCGTATTGGAGACAAGGAGGATAAACGAGCTTTATCCCGGACACGGTGAGATTTCAAAGACCCCGGAAGAGGATATGAAAAGAGCCATCCTGAATGCGAGGGCGCTTTTGAGAGATGAGGAGGGGGTAGAGGTTACCCATTTTCAGGAAGCCCCTTAGCCCTTTAACCGAATCTTAACCTGATAGTAATCAAGCTGTAACAAAACTAAGGTAATCTGAAAACTGAAATTTCGAAGGTTGCCCAATTTGTAAAACCTTAACAATACTCTGATGCATGTAGACAATCGTTGCGGGTGAACATCTACAGACTGCTCGGCGCTTACACCTCACAACCAGCAGCAAGTTCACCTCCTGTCTTGCTGCTGATCCGCAGCGATTACTCACACCAACGTGGGGTCTCAAGGTAAAAAAGGGCTATCAGGGAGCCTGCAAGCATCAAACCTGATAGCCCGGTGACATACTACAGGGACTGTTACCCCTTATCGTATGCCTTTCTTTTTTTACCATAGACTCTCCCACGAATCAAGCAAATAGGAAGGGAGGGATGTGGAATAGAGTAAAATTGACAGACTTTGCAAGTTGCAATTCAAAGAAACAGACTACCCAAATTAATTTATGAAATGGAGGAGTTAATTATGAACAAACGGTTTATCAGAACAGTAGTTGTTCTTTTTATGATCATCAGTTTACTTGGCTTTACCAGGTTGCCTATGGTTCAAGCCGCAGAAAAGAGTGTGGAACAGGAAATCCTGGATATTCTTAAGGATAAAGATGTTATCCCCCAATCGCAATATGAAGAATTGAGCGAAAGGGCAAAGAAGGAAGCAAAGAAGTCTAAACGCCTGTTTTCCACCAAAGGATGGAACCTTGACGTTGGCGGAACATTAGAATTCGAATACCTGATTCCAGACGAAGGTGCCGGAGTCTCAGACACCAATTCACGATTTCAGCTTGACAAGTTTGTGCTAAAACCTCAGATCAGCTCTGATTCAAATGGGTTCTCTATGTGGGCAGAGTTGGAAGCCAACTCGAGTGCCACACAAGTAACCGCTTTTGCTGCCGAGTTGAAGGGCTTGCCCCTCGGATCAAAGCTGTCGACCGGTCTGTTCCCTCGTTTCATAGGAGCAGATCGAAAGACCGAGGCATATCCTATGCTGGGTACAGCCATGTGGAGGTATGAACAGTACCAGATAGTATGGGAAGGAAAGGTAAGTCCTGTTTACTGGGGCGTTTCTTACGGTGAGGGACTTCCTCTGGGCACCAAACAGTTAGGAGAAGACTCCAGTTATAAGACTCTGAGAGACAACCGCAACGCAGGAAGCAAGACTGGCAACGAAGAATTGGGATTCAAGCTTGGTTTAGCGCCAAAAATCGGCCCGGTTAAGATTGATATCCTTGGTTATGCGTTTATAGGTAAATTGAGTACCGCAGATATGGCTACCCTGGCAAGCGACTTTCCTGGATATAGCTCTACCGATGATACCCAGACCCGATATGGAGGTCGAGTAACCTTTAACGCTGCAGGACTTACCCTTATGGGAGAGATGGCCAAGTTGGAAGACGGTACTTTGAAACGAGATGCCTGGTATGGACAGGCTTCATATAAGATTAAGACGGGAAACAAAAGGTACATACCGTCTATCGAGCCATTGGTAAGGTATGGGGTGCTGAATGTGGATTATGCCCAGACTGTTGCCAAAACGACAACATGGGACAGACAGATGACAGTAGTAGCTTTGATTACCGAATTGGCAAAGAACGTGAAGTTGAAGACCGAATACTATGTACTGGATGAAGATACCGGCGGAAGCTCTGTCGATAATAACGAAATTTTAATACAGATCCAGTACAAGTTCTAAGGAAGATCCCACGATTTCCTCTCCTTCACGATCGGCTTAGTCAGGACGTGTGTCATGAAGAAGATGCCAACAAGAGAAGAGCAAACAGAGGATAGGATAGAAGTCGGACAGGGAAGCAATGGAGGATATGCCTCCCTGTCCGAAGTGAGTCTCCTCCGTCTGGTAAACGATGGAAATCTAGAAGCTAGAGAGGAGCTTCTCAGGAGGATGATCCGGAGGATACAAAGAGAAGGAGGTGGAATCGATGGGATCGTAACCAAAACTTAATACAATCGTAACATGACTGTAACATTTTATTGATATATTGCATTTACAAACAATAAGTTTGAACTGAAACGAAGGGACAAACCCTTTTATACGTAATATGAAGAAGGAGGTAACTACATGTTTAAACCAAAGTTTTTGTGTATATTAACTGGATTGGCAATTAGCCTTCTGTCCTTTGGCAGCTCATTTGCCGCTGATACTAAGCTAAATGGTGCCGGGGCATCATTCCCCTACCCTGTTTATTCCGCATGGGCATATGACTATAACAAGGTTAGCGGGGCACAGCTCAACTATCAGTCTATAGGTTCCGGAGGAGGAATAAGGCAGATTGTTAACAGAACCGTGGATTTTGGGGCATCTGATGCGCCTCTCAAACCGGAAGAACTCGAGAAAGACAGCCTGCTCCAATTCCCTGCTGTCATCGGAGGGGTTGTTCTTGTGGTTAACATCCCTGGTATAAAGGCAGGCGAACTGAAACTCGATTCGAACGTACTCTGCAATATCTATCTTGGAGAGATAAACTACTGGGATGATGAGAAGATAAAGCGATTAAATCCGGGCAAAGCTCTTCCCCATAAGGAGATTACCGTTGTCCACAGATCCGATGGTTCAGGTACGACAGCAATATTCACCGATTACCTGAGCGCTGTATCTTCTGATTGGAAAGAAAAGGTTGGCGCAGGAACCTCTGTAAAATGGCCTGCTGGTATCGGAGGCAAGGGTAATGAGGGTGTAGCAAACTATGTAAAGAGGGTTGGGTATTCTATAGGATATGTTGAATTTGCCTATGCAAAGGAAAATAATCTTAGCCATACACTCCTGAAAAACTCTGCAGGCAATTTTATTAAGCCAAGTTTTGAAAGCTTTAAGGAGGCAGCGGGTTCGGCTGATTTTGACCCGAAGAAAGGCTTTTACCTCTGGCTGAATAATGCCCCTGGTAAGAAGGCATGGCCAATAGCAGGTGCAACGTTTATACTCCTTGCAAAGGAGAAGAAAGAATCGAATATCAATGTGGTTAAGTTCTATGACTGGGCATTCAAAAAAGGGGATGAGACGGCTGAAAGACTTATATACGTTCCTCTGCCAGTTTCATTGAAGAACAAAATAAGGGCATACTGGAAGTCCCACAATATCTACTAGGCCGTCTCACGACCGCAAGGTACATAAACAAACTGTTGAAAAAATAGGGGCGGAAGAGTATAATCTCTCTGTCCCTGTTTTTTCTTCGTCGGTAGTTACGGTTAAAAAGGAAGGCATTTGACAATACGTTTAAAGAAAAATCCTGTTGATATAATCTTCTCCTCCATCACTGCCATTGCATCTGTATCGGTTCTTCTGCTGATTCTGGGAATCCTGTATGTATTAATCCTGGAATCATATCCTTCTATAGAGAAATTTGGTTTTCTACGATTTATCACCTCAACAGACTGGAACCCGGTAAAAGGGTCATTTGGGGCGGCAACAAATCTATTTGGGACAGCGATAACAACAGTATTGTCCATATTAATAGCCGTACCTGTGGCGATCGGTATTGCCATATTTGTAACTGAAATAGCGCCAAACTTCCTCAAAGGACCAATTGGCGCTGCCATAGAGCTGCTGGCGGCTATACCGAGTATCATCTATGGAATGTGGGGATTATTTACCCTTGCACCCATAATGGCCAACTATATAGAGCCGGCCCTCCAGAAGAGCATTGGGAGTCTCCCCCTTGTTGGGGTGCTATTTGAAGGTACACCGATGGGTATAGACCTCTTGACGGCAAGTGTTATTTTGAGTATCATGATTATTCCATTTACTGCCAGTATCTCAAGAGACGCATTTAACCTCACGCCCGCTGTCATAAAAGAATCTGCCTATGCACTTGGCGCAACAAAACGGGAAGTAGTGAAGGATATAGTGATCCCCTATTCTAAAGTGGGTGTCTTTGGCGGGGTTGTCCTTTCTCTGGGAAGGGCACTTGGTGAAACTATGGCAGTTGCATTTGTCCTGGGCAATAATCACCAGATAACCAAATCCCTTTTCGATGCTGCGGCAACCATAACCGTAACCCTGGCAAATGAATTTACCGAGGCAGATACAGACATATATCTATCATCCCTCTTTTATCTGGCACTCCTCCTCTTTGTGATGAGCTTTATAATTCTGGCACTGGCAAAGTTTTTTATCCTAAAGACCGAAAAGGGGATTAAACAATGACCACAGCTCAGGTCAGAAAATTGAAGAATGGTATTGCCCTCACAGTCTGTACCATTGCCGCCTTTCTTGGTCTCTTCTGGCTCATTTTTATACTCTGGGATGTCTTGGTCCATGGGATAGGTGGTCTGCATCTCAGTCTATTTATGAACGACCCTGCCCCCCCCGGTATCGAAGGCGGTGGCTTAAGAAATGCCTTTGTAGGTCATCTGATAATAACATTCTTTGCCACACTCATAGGCGTCCCAATAGGAATTTTGGGAGGAACGTTCCTCGCAGAGTATGCCCGGGGAAGAAAGATTGCGAGGGTGATAAGTGTGTTATCCGACATAATGGTGAGCGTCCCTTCCATAGTGATCGGAACATTTATCTATGCGGTCATTGTCAAGCCTGTAGGGCATTTTAGCGGGTGGGCAGGTGCAGTGGCACTTGCAATCATAATGATTCCTGTTGTCTTAAGGACAACAGAAGACATGCTCTCTCTTGTGCCATGGACACTGAGGGAGGCTGCATTTGCCCTCGGAGCCCCATACTACAAGGTGATTATTCATGTAGTTTATAGAGCGGCAGCAGCAGGAATTCTTACAGGAATACTCCTGTCAATAGCCCGAGTGGTGGGGGAAACAGCTCCATTACTCTTTACATCCTTTAACAACTCATTTTTCTCGGCAAACATGAATGAACCTGTCTCATCCCTTACAGTAACGATCTTCCAGTATGCTATGGGTCCATATAGCAACTGGCATAGCCAGGCATGGGCAGCATCACTTATGATAACTCTATTCATACTGGTGCTCGCAGTTTTGGGCAGGCTATTACTTGCATGGAGATACGGTAAGAGACCAACAATATGAACGATAATAATGTCAAGATAGAGGTAAAGAGACTCCATTTTTACTATTCATGCGGTACGCAAGCTCTGGAGGATATCTCGCTTTCTGTGCACAAAAACACGGTCACAGCCCTTATCGGTCCTTCTGGTTGTGGAAAGACCACATTCCTCCGATGTTTTAACAGGATGCATGACCTTTATCCAGGTAATCGCTATGAAGGTGAGATATGGATAGATAAAAAAAATATCCTCGAAAAAGACATAGACCATATAGGATTAAGGAGCAAGATTGGAATGGTCTTCCAAAAACCCACACCATTTCCCATGTCGATCTTTGAGAACATTGCATTCGGTCTTAAGCTTATGGGCATAAAAAAGAAAACTGAAATTGCCGACAGGGTTGAAAAGGCTCTAAAGGATGCCGCCCTGTGGGAAGAAATAGGAGACAAACTGGGTAACTTCGCCCTCTCCCTTTCAGGTGGTCAGCAGCAAAGGCTATGCATCGCCAGAGCAATAGCCGTAGAACCGGAGGTCATCCTTATGGATGAGCCATGTTCAGCCCTTGACCCCATTGCTACTGCTAAGATAGAGGACTTGATTTCGGAATTAACAAAGCGATATACTGTTGTTATCGTAACCCACAATATGCAACAGGCAGCCAGAGTATCGGAATATACAGGATTTTTCATGATGGGAAAGTTAATTGAGTTTGATACAACCCAAAAAATATTTACTGCCCCATCCAACAAGATGACAGAGGATTATATTACTGGACGGTTTGGATGAGATTATTTCCCCCTCTACCCTGATGGGAGAGGGTTGGGGTGAGGGTGAAAACAAAATAAAGGATGAAAGACCATGGAAAGACAATTTGAGAAAGAACTGCAGGATTTGAGGGAAAACTTACTGAAGATGGGCACCCTGGTTGAAGAAGCCATCGCCAACGCAGTTAAGTCCCTGGTTGAGCGGGATTCTGAGCTGGCAAGAAGAACCATCGAGTGTGACTGCCAGATCGACCAGCTGGAGGTGAAACTGGAGGAAAAGGCCGTCAGACTTTTAGCCCTGAGGCAGCCCATGGCCCGAGACTTAAGGTTTATTATAAAGAGCGTAAAAATAATTGCATCCCTTGAGAGGATTGGGGACCACGCGGTCAATATCTGCGAACGGGCGCTGGAATTAAATAAGGAACCTCCATTAAAACCGTATATTGACATCCCAAGAATGGCAAGCGCGGCTCAGATGATGCTAAAAGAAGCCCTGGATGCATTTATTAATGAGGATACAGACCTTGCCTTCAAGGTGTGTCACGACGACCAGATAATAGACGACCTGGATGATCAGATACTACGAGAACTGTTGACGTTTATGATGGAAGACCCGCATACGATAACAAGGGCTGTCAGGATAATCCGGATATCCAAAGATTTAGAACGGATCGGTGACATTGCCACCAATATCGCAGAAAGCGTGATCTACATGATTGATGCCAGGGATATAAGACACGGAGGTTACATAAAGGAGAACACAAAATAAAAATTTGGATTTCTCGGTCAAAAGTGCTATTATTCTTGTCAAGTTTTGAAAGTACGATTAGAGAATAAACGATGGCTAAAGAAAAAATCCTCGTCGTTGATGACGAGCAAGACATCATTGAATTGATAAAGTATAATCTGGAGATGGAAGGTTTTCGGGTAAGTTCTGCATACAATGGAGAAGATGCCTTAAGACTGGCTAAAAGAGAACTCCCTGATTTACTTATTCTGGATTTAATGCTTCCCGGAATGGACGGGTTAGAGGTCTGCCAAGTCCTGAAAAAGGAGTCTCAGACGAATCATATTCCCATCATCATGCTCACAGCAAAGACAGGGGAACCGGATATCGTTGTTGGATTGGAGCTGGGTGCAGATGACTATATTACCAAACCCTTCAGTATGAGAGAGTTGGTAGCAAGAGTAAAAGCAGTTCTAAGGAGGGGCACCAAGCCCGGAGACGTCAAGGAAAAACTCGTATTTGGCAACCTGGTAGTAGATTCGGCTAACTATAGGGTTACCTGGAAGGGTAGCTTCCTCGACCTCACGCCGACCGAATTTAAATTATTCTTTTTCTTAGTTCAAAGGCAGGGACGGGTGATGACACGACAACAGATCCTGGATGGGGTTTTAGGAGATGATGCCTTTGTAACCGATAGGACAGTGGATGTCCATATCAGAAGGCTTCGGATGAAATTGAAGGGAGCCTCCTCCTATATCGTTACCAGAAGAGGTATCGGCTATATGTTCCATGCCGATATAGCCAAGGAAGAAACCTGAATCAACAAAAAAAGCCTATGCCAAACCTCAAAATAGTATGGAAACTCTTTTTAACCCAAACCTCCCTTATAATAATCTCTTTACTAACTATCGGCTTGTACGCTGGCTTATCATTTAAAGAGCATTATCTGATCGCCTGCGTTGTCATGCTTGCTGTCCTGCTTGCTGTCCTGATCTCTCTCGGCATAGGGTTTATGGCAGCCAGGCGGATGGGCAAAACTCTCACCCAGATGACCCAGGCGGCCCGTAAAATGGTCAGAGGAGACTTTTCAGAACTGATAAGAACGGACTCAAAGGATGAAATAGGGGATCTGGCCCGTTCTTTCAACGCGATGAGCATTGAACTTCAGAATAAGATCGAAACCTTAACCAAAGAGATAGACGAAAAACAGGCAATACTAAGCGGGATGATCGAAGGGGTGATAGCTATTGATAGGAATCAACGAATTATCCTTTTTAACTCAGCATCTGAGGGTATGTTTGGCGTTTCTTCCTATAGGGCATTGGGCAGATTTCACTGGGAGGTAATTCGCCATAGTCGGTTAAATCCCCTTTTTCAAGAGGTTTTGGAGACCGGTGTTCCAAAAATGGAAGAGCTTATCCTCC
This sequence comes from Deltaproteobacteria bacterium CG_4_8_14_3_um_filter_43_13, assembly GCA_002782605.1. Classification (GTDB taxonomy): domain Bacteria; phylum Desulfobacterota; class UBA8473; order UBA8473; family UBA8473; genus UBA8473. Next base: position 18,301 of record PFIF01000123.1, read on the forward strand.
GCTATGGGGGAGAAAGGATATTACGGGTTCAGGCGGCGGCTATCCCCACCAAAAAAGGCAACCCCTGGGCAGTGGTAGCGGTTTTCCATGATATTACTCAGATCAGGAATCTTGAGAAGATAAGGAAGGAATTTGTGGCCAATGTATCCCATGAACTGCGTACCCCCCTTACCTCTATCAAAGGCTTTGTAGAAACCTTAAGAAACGGGGCCGTCAATGATCCGGAAAAAAGTCTCCGGTTTCTTGAAATAATTGAGAAACACACTGAAAGACTTAATCGACTCATTACCGATCTCCTGAATCTCTCTCAAATTGAAAGAGGAAAGATAGAAATGGATCTCAAGCCTGTAAATTTGGTGGATGTAACATCCAGGGTAATTTCTAACTTCAAGGAGACAGCAGACCAGAAAGGTCAAAAGATCAAGGCGAATATACCCCCTGTTTTACCCCATGTTTTGGCTGATGAAGAAAGAATGGAGACTGTCATGGAAAACCTCCTTGACAATGCGGTAAAATACACCCCTAATAACGGAGAGATAACTGTTTCCGCCTTTGAAAAAGATGATGGCGTCCAAGTAGAAGTAGCCGATACCGGGATCGGGATTCCTACTAACAGTCTTCCTCGGATATTTGAACGTTTTTACAGAGTAGATAAAGCCAGATCCAGGGAGTTGGGCGGAACCGGTCTGGGCCTATCTATAGTTAAACATATCATAGAGACCCATGGCGGCAAAGTACGAGCCGAGAGTGAAGTTGGAAAAGGGTCAAGATTTATCTTTAACCTGCCAAAAAGCCCCTTACTGTAAAAAATGTTAGATTTTTCACTCTTAATAGAGTATTAATAGTTTTAATGTAACTATTCGGGTAGGCACAGAGGCACAGAGCACCAAAGGCACAAAGTAGGGAAAAACAACGAAACGACTCTGCTCTGCTATGTGCCTTTGCCACTTTGTGCCTGAGTAGTTACGTTTTAATATTCTTTTTTTGACACAGGTACTTGAAAAAGTAAAGCAACGTAACTATAGTTATATAAAAACAGAAAGGAGGGTCTAAAATGAAGGAAAGAGTTGAGGAAGTATTAGACGAGATAAGACCTGCCTTGCAGGCAGATGGAGGGGATATCCAGTTAGTGGACGTCACCGATGGGGTAGTAAAGGTAGTGCTGACAGGGGCGTGTGGTTCATGCCCGATGTCTCAAATGACATTGAAAATGGGGGTAGAAAAGACCTTAAAAGAGAAAATTCCGGGGATCAAAGAGGTTATTGCAATGTAACCCCTCTGGATTCCAGCCTCCACGGGAATAACGACTTTTACGAGACCATCAATGATTAATGATTTCAACTCCAGTTCAAGAACAGTAACACTTCATTTACAGAACCCATTCATAAAAGGAGAAAAAAATACCTTGCCTGCTCACGGAGCTTATAACAAACAATGCCATAACTACTAAGAGAGAAAGGGAGATGAAATCATGGCAATTATTAAAGATAAAAGGGATGTCCTGCAATCACTGTGTTAAGGCAGTGACTAAAGCCTTGAACGAAATCGAAGGCATTAAAAATGTAAAGGTAGATCTCGACAAAGCTGAAGCGAGTTATGACGAGGTAAAGCCTGTTAGTATGAATACTATCAGAGAGCGCATCGAAAAAGCAGGGTACGAGGTTGAATAAGGAATAAATTAGTTCACACTGAAAAATTCCCTTTTCCGCTCTCTGGTTCAGGTTT
>PFIF01000085.1 GCA_002782605.1 Deltaproteobacteria bacterium CG_4_8_14_3_um_filter_43_13
ATAAAACGACAATATGAAAAATATGCTGTTCAATCCTTTTTTAAAGCCTTTGAAGGAGTAAAATACAGGCTTCAGCAATTCAATGTCTATTTTTGGGAGGCACTATCCGGTTGCTTACAGGTCTGGTACTGTATTATAAACATAAACAATGAGCTCACCCAAGACAGAATCACTTCCTTCATGGGAAGAAATAGCAGGGGAGGCCCAGCGGGCGCTCAGAGAACGTCCATCCGTGTCCATACGGGTCAGGCTGACGCTGGGATTTTTGGCATGGTTCGTCTTAAGCCTTGCCATAGCCATCTTTTCCATGGTCAATGTCTCCAGTATTACAGAGAAGCTGCACTTCTTGGAATCCGCACAGAACTATATCTTTGAGATACAGCAGGCAAGAAGGTTTGAGAAGAACTTCTTCTTGTACCACACAAACCTCGATGATGCACTTGAGCATGTACACAATGCCAGGGAAATCCTGAAAACCAACGGCCAGGAAATGGGCAAGGTTGTGGGGGCGAAAAACTACGACACCATGAAAAGCCACCTGAAACAATATGAAGGCATCCTCTTAGAAATCAAGAAAACTGAAGCCGAAAATGAAAATCCAGTTCTCAATCTCAAACCGATAGAATTAAGGCTGCGCCAGTTCGGCGCGGAAATGGTTACCGTGGGAAATCAGCTCCTGGACAAAGAACGCGAGCAGGTGAACTCATTACTCCGCCTCTCCCACAAGATTCCACTCGTGTTTTTGGCCCTTCTCATCCTGCTCATCCTCTCTGTCGCGTTCTTTATCGTCAACCAGATGCTGGCCTCCCTGAATCGAATGGTGCAGACTACCACCCGCATCGCGGAAGGAGACTTCACTCCCATTACACCAAGGCGTCGGTACAACGATGAGTTCTCCAGGCTGGCCATGGCACTGAACCACATGATGCTGCAGTTGGTCCGCCGCCAGGAGCAGCTCGTGCAAGCCCATAAGCTGAAAGCGGTGGGGACCCTTACCGCGGGCGTGGCCCACGAGCTCAACAATCCCCTGAATAACATCATCCTGACCTCTTCCGCCCTCATGGAGGAATACAAGGGACTCTCCGATGAAGAATTCGAGGACATGATAAACGACCTGTTGAACGAGTCCGAGCGGGCACAGAAAATCGTCCGAAAGCTCCTCGATTTCGCGAGGGAAAGCGAGATGGAATCAGAGGCCATTGAGGTCGAAGAGGTCATAGACCAGACCCTGCAACTCGCAAGCAACCAGATCAAATTGGCCAACGTTAAGGTAAAAGGCGAAATCAGTTCCGAGCTTCCACAGATTTACGGGGACAGGCAGCAGCTTATCCAGGTATTCTTGAACATCGTTCTGAATGCCCTCGACGCCATGCCAAATGGTGGCACACTCAGCATTTCAGTCCACAATACCAAGGACCGTGAATACGTCGCCATCGACTTCACTGATAACGGTGAAGGGATACCCGAACATAAGCTCGGTGATATCTTCGACCCATTCTATACGTCCAAACGAGACGGCAAAGGCACGGGCCTTGGCCTGTCAGTATCCCTTGGCATCGTACAAAAGTTCGGCGGAGAAATCAAGGTGTCTAGCAAGTTGAACAAGGGGACAACCTTTACTGTTCTTCTTCCCGCCGCCAAGATACCGGCCAGCATGTAGGAATTCTCTTCCTGAACCATGACCTGCCGTTTTCTATCAACCCACATATAAACCATCCAAAGAAGAGCTCTCTCATTTAAAAGCAACTCATCCGGCACTGCACTACAGTTTTATTCATGGGAGAATGTCCCTTGGATACTTCTCTTCTGACATCATTTCATAAAGGAATAGCATAATCATATTGCATCAACAAAATAACAATATAATTATTGACATTTTCCGATTCCATGGTATTAAATATTTATATATGTCCCAGCATCCCCTTGAACACATCTTTCATCCACGTTCTATCGCTGTAATAGGAGCTTCGGAAGATCCCCGTTCTTTGGGGTACCATTTCGTACGCCATCTCCTGGATTACAGTTATCGTGGCCAGATATATCCGGTAAACCCCAAACTGGAGAAAGTTTTTAACCTTAAAAACTATCCTGATCTCAAATATGTCCCTGGTTCAGTCGACTATGTAATCTCCTGTATCTCTGCTTCGAAGGTCGTTGACCTTCTTTCGGAATGCCCCAATCATGGTGTTAAGGTTGTTCACCTTTTTACCGGACGGTTGAGTGAAACAGGTCGTCCGGATGCCGTTAAAATTGAGCAGCAGATCCTCAAACAGGCAAAAGAGTTCAACATTCGTCTCTTAGGTCCTAATTGCGTTGGAATATACTATCCAAAAGAAGGGATCTCTTTTGGGTATGACTTTCCTAAAGAACCTGGTCCCGTAGGTGGATTTTTTCAAAGTGGAGGGGCAGCTGGTGAATTTATCAGGTATGCTTCCCTTCGGGGGATACGCTTTAGCAAAGGCATCAGTTACGGGAACGCCCTAGACCTGAACGAGACTGATTTTTTGGGGTATTTCTCAGAAGACAAGGAAACCAAAATAATCGTGAGTTACATTGAAGGGGTGAAAGACGGCAGGAGATTCCTCGATACTTTACGCCATGTAAGCCGACTAAAACCTGTTATTATTCTTAAGGGGGGAAGGAGTAAGGCTGGGAATAGGGCCGCTGCTTCCCATACCGCTGCTCTGGCTGGTTCCTTAAATCTTTGGGAAACAGCTATAAAGCAGGCAGGTTCCATACAGGTGGAATCCCTTGATGAAATGATTGATCTGACAGTCTCCTTTTCGTTCCTTCCCCCGATTTTCGGAAGAAGGGTCGGGATAGCAGGAGGAGGGGGTGGAAGAAGTGTGCTTTCTGCTGATGAATGGGAGGAAGAAGGATTTAATGTTGTGCCTTTGCCTGACGGGCTCAGGAATGGACTAAAGGAGAAGGCACCGGATATATGGGATTGGATAGGAAATCCCGCTGATCGATCGATGATGGAGGGTAGCCAGATTTCTACTGGAGAAATATTAAGAATGATGTTAAAAGAAAGTGACTTCGATTTTCTCATTGCCAATGTGACCGACGATGCCCCTTTTGAAAAAGAGAGATGGACTGCTACTCTGAGGGAGGAGATCAGCGACTTTATCGAGATAGGCAAAAATGGGGGAAAACCCCTGGCCGTAGTTTTGCGGGCCGGTGATTTAGCTATCAATCATTTTGAGGACTGGCGCTGGAAGTTCATTGCTGAACAACGGAGACGTCTTATCGACGCTCAACTTCCGGTTTTTTCTTCCTTTGGCCGAGCTGCCAAAGCAATGAGATGCCTGGTGGAATACTACCAAAAAGTATCTAAATTGAGAGGATAAAAAGGACAAGGAGCTTGAGAAAGCCAAGAAAAAATTAGAAGGGTTATTTAAGTAAAAAGGGAAGAAGGATAGTTTAAACAGAAGATTAATAGTAAAAAGGAGGTAAGTGTAATGGTAGATGTTGAGAAGGTTACTGGTAATGATGTGCGGGATATTATGTTGAAGAAGCCGGAAATACTGGAGAGACTCATTGGTATAACCATGGATAGGGATACACTAAAAAATGAACACTGGATAGATGTTCACCCGGGTCGCCAAAAACTGGATTTTTGCTTCCAGGACACTGAAGGAAAACACTATGTGGTTAAAATAGCCTTGAAAGAAAGACCCCTTAATGCAGTGAGACATCCCAATATATGGCAGAAGAGATGGGCAGAGATTAACAATTTGGACATAGAACAGGTTGTTCCAATCTTGATAATAGATGAAGAGACAGTAAATACCAATCCAAGGAACAAAAAAGACTTGGACGACTTTTCTCATGTAACCACCATACAGTATAAGATTGCCGATATGGCAAAAGAGCTTTAAGCATAAAAACCAACAGAAGGTGTGCTAAAAATGGAAGAGTTTCAAAGGATTAAGAGGTTACCTCCTTATGTCTTTAAGATAGTTGATGAGCTGAAGCTGGAAGCCAGAAGAAGGGGGGATGACATCATTGATTTAGGAATGGGAAACCCTGATCTGGCAACACCAAAGCCCATTATCGACAAACTAACAGAGGCCGTTTCCAACCCAAGGAATCATCGTTACTCCGCTTCTAAGGGTATCTACAAATTGAGATTGGCTATTACCGATTGGTACAAACGGAACTACAATGTTGATATTGACCCTGAAAGCGAAGCTATAGTCACAATAGGGGCAAAAGAAGGTCTCTCTCATATGGTGCTGGCTACAATCGGACCCGGGGATGTAGTGTTTGTGCCGAATCCGACCTATCCTATCCATTCCTATTCGGTAGTTATAGCCGGGGGTGACTTACGAAGCATACCCGTCAACGAAAACAGGGATTTTTTCGAAGATCTGCTAATTGCCACTAAACAAACATGGCCACAGCCAAAGATGTTAATTATCTCCTTTCCCCACAATCCTACAACAGCCGTAGTGGACATAGAGTTTTTTAAAAAGATAGTAGACTTTGCCAGAGAACACCGCATTATGGTAATCCATGATCTGGCTTATGCTGATCTTGTATTTGATGGTTATAAGGCCCCCAGTTTTATGGAAATACCTGGGGCTAAGGATGTTGGAGTAGAATTCTTCAGTCTTTCGAAGAGTTACAACATGCCTGGTTGGCGAGTGGGCTTTGCAGTAGGTAACAAGAAAATGATAGGGGCTTTAACCAGAATTAAAAGCTATCTTGACTACGGGGTCTTTCAACCCATCCAAATCGCATCTATAATGGCCTTGAATAATTGCCATGATTATGTAAAAGAAATAACCGAGACGTATAGGAGCCGCAGGGATGTCTTAATAGACGGCCTATGCAGGATAGGATGGAACATAGAAAAACCTAAAGGGACAATGTTTGTGTGGGCCAAGATTCCGGATGAGTTTAAGAAGATGGATTCATTGGAATTCTCAAAGCTCTTGTTGAAAGAGGCAAAGGTAGCCGTCTCTCCAGGTGTAGGTTTTGGTGAATACGGAGATGACCACATTAGATTCGCACTCGTGGAAAACGAACATAGGACAAGGCAAGCCGTTAGAGGCATAAGAAATATTTTTTGATCGTATGTTGCTTCTCAAGGAATGTCGGCCATATAGACACAGATTACCTGTATGGCTCGATAATCACCTTAATAGACTCCTTAGCATCAGCGACAAGCTGGAAGCCTAAACCTGTCTCTTCCAGACTTAACCGGTGGGTAATCATCTCATATACGGAGATACGACGAGTACGGATCAGCTCTATTGCCATTTCGATGTCCGAAGGGCTGCCCCCGTACGAATGCATCAATGTTATCCCCTTGCGCCAAAAATCATTAATCGGTACAGGAAGATCAGCACCCGATTCTGTAGGAGCGAAGAACAAAATAGTCCCTCCTCTATCTACACATTGTAATGCCTGGGTAAAGGCAGGAAATGCCCCGGTACAAACAATTACAATGTCGGCAAACCTTCCTTCATTGACCTGCTGGAGGCAGGCAGGCACATCTTTTTTGGCATCTATTGTGGCATCTGCACCGAATTGTTGCGCCGCCTTTAAACGATATTCATTAATATCCGTAGCAATCACCCGCGAAGCCCCCATTGCGCGGGCCAGTGCCACATGAAGCAGCCCGGAAATACCACTGCCAATAACGAGCACACTACGTCCCGGCTGTATGTGCGCTAATCTCTGTCCGCGCAGGACGCATGCCAATGGTTCAATAAACGTCCCATCTTCAAAGGAAACCTCATCAGGAAGCAAAAACACACCACGGTCTACATTGATTCCTGGTACACGTATATACTCGGCGAGACCTCCAGGATCAAAATTCGTGTTATGTAAGGTCTCACATACAGTATGGTAACCTCTCAGGCAATAGCGGCATGTATTGCAAGGGACATGATGGGAGACAAAAACCCTGTCACCGATTTTGTACCCCTTCACATCCTCTCCAACCGCGACGATCTCTCCAGCGATCTCGTGGCCGAGAACCAGGGGGGCCTTTTTAATCCGATACCATTCCATTACGTCGCTGCCACAGATGCCACTGGCTAAAACCCTGACTAATAACTCACCAGTGCCGATCTGCGGGACAGGCATCTCTTCCAGCCGAACATCCCTGTTGTTGTAATACATTGCAACTCGCATAGTGCCTTACCAATCTTCTAACTACGAGACTTTTACATAACCTGCCAAGAGCTTTGAAGAAGTCCACTGAGAGCAAACATCGTCAAAAACCGGAAGTCGTAAATCGTGAATGGGTATTATACCTTTTATTTACGACTCGCGACTTACGATTTACGAGCTTAGAAGGGTCAAAAAATGTATGCTGAAGCGAAAAGGGGTACTTCTTCAAATCTCTCAACTTATTGCTTTCGTTCATTCTTAATAGTATTGAATAACTCGTTGGCC
>PFIF01000150.1 GCA_002782605.1 Deltaproteobacteria bacterium CG_4_8_14_3_um_filter_43_13
AGGTTGCTGAGAGAAGGGCTGGATTTAAAAAGCTTCTGAATAACCCCCTTAAGATCAGGAAGATGGATATTCCGGTTATTGCAATGGTAAACGGCGTTGCAGTGGGGGCAGGATGTAATATGGCACTGGCCTGTGACATTGTTATTGCTTCAGAAAATGCCAGGTTTGGTCAGGCATTCGTTAAAGTAGGTCTTGTGCAGGATTATGGAGGAAGCTACTTGCTGTCCCGGTTAGTAGGCACAAAGAAGACATGTGAGCTTGTCTTTACCGGTGACATCATAGATGCGAATGAGGCACTACGTATAGGGATGGTCAATAAGGTAGTTCCGCCAGAGGAATTAGAGAGCGCCACAAAAGAGATGGCTGTGAAGATAGCCAGTAGGGCGCCACTTGCCGTAAGTATAGCTAAACGTTCGATTTACGATGCCTTTGATAAATTTGATCTGGAGACCACTTTACAATATGAGATGTACACCCAGGGATTTTGCTCCGATACAGAAGATCATAAGGAAGGGGCAACGGCTTTTCTGGAGAAGCGAGAACCGAAATTTAAGGGGATGTGATATATCAGGAGGTGAAGATGAATTTTGAACTTAGTGAGGAGCACAAGATATTTCAAAGGACAGCAGCCCAGTTTGCCCAGAAGGAGATTGCCCCTTTAGGGGCAGAATATGATGAGAAGGAAGAGTATCCCAGGCAGATTATTGAAAAGGCAGGTGAATTGGGTTTCCTGGGTATACCCTATCCTGAGCAGTACGGAGGTACAGGCCCGGATACCATTGCCCTTTGCGTATTTGTGGAAGAGGTTTCTAAAGCAGATGCCGGTATTGGTTCCGGGTTGGTTGTCCAGAATACAGTCGGCACCTCTCCGGTATTTAATTTTGGATCAGAGGACATGAAACAGAGATACCTGGTGCCGGCTATAAAAGGAGAATTTGTCGGGTGTTTTTGTTTGACTGAGCCCAATGTGGGTTCCGACGTATCTTCAATCGAGATGATGGCAAAAGAAGATGGTAACAGTTATATCCTCAATGGTTCAAAGCTCTTTGTATCCAATGGTCTAATGGCCAATTATGCTATTGTAGCAGTGAGGACAGAGAAGGGGAAGAAGCATGAAGGAATGACCCTCTTTCTGGTGGATACCCAATCCCCGGGTCTCACCCGAAAGGGTTTGAAAAAGCTGGGGATTCGTGCTCAGGACATAGCAGAGTTTTCCTTTGAGGACTGCCGGGTTCCAAAGGAGAATCTTTTGGGAGAATTGGGGAAGGGATTTTACCATCTAATGTCCACGGTTCAGAAGACCAGGATAATAGTGGGGGCAGCAAGTGTTGGTTTGGCCAAAGCCGCCTTTGATACTGCCTTGAGATACGCGAAAGAGAGGCGCCAGTTCGGTCAGCCAATAGGCAAATTTCAGGGCATACAGTTCATGATGGCGGATATGGCTATGGAAATTGAATTGGCATCCCTTCTCGTTTATAAGGCAGCATGGATGAATGATAGGGGTGAAAAATGCATTAAAGAGGCCTCTATGGCAAAACTGAATGCATCTGAGATGGTGAATAGGGTTGTGTATAAAGCCTTACAGATACATGGGGGTTATGGTTATATGAGAGAGTACCCTCTGGAACGTTACTTCAGGGATGCCAGGATAATGGAAATATTTGAAGGCACATCAGAGATACAGAGGGTTATTATTGCCCGAGAGTTGGGGCTGTGAAGATTTCTATTTTTTTATAAGGAGGATTTTTTATGGATTTAAAAGTGGTTTTGTATGAAAAAAAGGATGGTGTTGCAGTTATAACTATGAATTATCCGGAGAGGTTAAATGCCTTGAGCGATCAACTTCGGCTAGACCTGAAGACAGCGTATGACGAGGCATTAAACGACAAAGATGTAAGGGTTCTGATCCTGACAGGAACTGATAGGGCTTTCTGTGCCGGGGCAGACATAAGCGGTTTTAAATTCGATACGCCGAGTATTCGTAAATTCATGAGAGATGTTATGTCTTTTTTGGCTGCCTTAGAGAAGTATCCAAAACCGGTTATTGCTGCAGTGAATGGTCTTGCTTTGGGTGGAGGATTGGAGATTGCAATCTCATCCGATATAATTATTGCCTCTGAAAAGGCAAAGTTTGGTGTGCCGGAGGCCGCTATCGGTTTGGCTCCTGGTTTTGCCATCATCAGGTTACACCAGTTGGTAGGCAGAGCGAAGTCAAAGGAGCTGTCCATGACCTGTGACCAGATATCTGCTGAAGAGGCATTGAGAATAGGATTGATAAACAAGGTAGTGCCTCATGAAGAGCTTATGGATGCCTCCATGCAGATGGCCAAGAAGATCACATCTAAGGCTCCAATAGCCATAGAGCTCATAAAGTCATCGGTCAATAGGGATCTCCATGGAGAAGAATTGACCTATGCTATGGACGCCATGAGCGGACTCTTTAAAACAGAAGATGCACAAGAGGGAATGGATGCATTCTTGAATAAGAGGAAACCCAATTTTAAGGGGTTTTAATGGGGACTACTTCGATGCTAGGGTTCAAGGGTTCAAGTGAAAGGTACTTATTAAATACCTTAGAAAACAAACACTTGAACCCTAGAATCCTTGAATCCTGGAACCCTATTGTAGTATGCTTTAATTAAATCAGGAGGTTAAAAGCGTGATCCATTTTACAGAAGAGCAGAAGATGATGCAGGATATGGTGAGGAAACTGGTAAAGGATAAGGTGGCTCCAAGGGCGGCTGAGATAGATGAAACAGACGAATTTCCATGGGATATTGCAAAGGTTTTCGGAGAAAACGGGCTTCTGAACCTGGTTTTGCCTGAAGAATACGGGGGCGTAAATGCCAATAATACAACGCTTTGTATAGTTATAGAAGAGATTGCAAAGGTCTCCCCGGCATGTGGGCTGACGGTATTTACAACCCAGGCGCTTTTGAACGTACTTGTGCGGGGTGGTAATGAAGAACAAAAGAATAGATTCTTTCCCAAATTTGCCTCTGCTGATAAGATATGCGCCTTTGTGCTGACTGAACCCAATTCCGGATCTGACGCGGCATCTATTCAGACCAAGGCTATCCTGGATGGCGATAGTTATGTATTCAATGGGAACAAGATATTTATCTCCACAGGTGAGGTGTCGGATTTTTATCTGGTTTTTGCTATGACCCGGCCAGGGGAAGGGGCCAGAGGCATGAGCGCATTCATAGTGGAGAAAGGCACACCCGGGTTTAGCTTTGGGAAGAAGGAAAATAAGATGGGTCTTAGGGGGAATCCCACTGTGGAACTCATCTTTGAGGACGCAAGGGTCCCGAAGGAAAACCTGCTGGGAGAAGAAGGACAGGGATGGAAGATACTCACAGAGTACGGCAACCTGATGCGAACATGGGGAGCCGCGTCCACGTCTCTGGGAATTGCTGAGGGGGCGCTTGAATATGCAACTGGATATGCCAGGGAAAGGATCCAGTTTGGAAGGCCTATTGGCAGCTTTCAAGCCATTCAGTTCATGCTGGCAGATATGGCGATACTGACAGAAGCAGCCAGGTCACTGATCTACCGGGCATCATGGATGATAGATCAGGGGACAGAATCCTCTGGCAAGATCGAGCCTATGGTTTCGATGGCAAAGTGTTTTACGACTGATACGGCAATGAAGGTGACGACGGATGCCGTTCAGATACTTGGTGGGTATGGATACACTAAAGACTATCCTCTGGAACGTATGATGAGGGATGCAAAGGGTGTACAGATATTCGACGGGACCAATCAGATTCAAAGGGTAATTATATCTAGAAATCTGCTGGGCAAGTTTTGATGTAACTATTCAGGTAGGCACAAAGGCACAGAGCGTCAAAGGCACAAAGTAGGAAAAAACAACGAAACGACCCTGCTCCGCTCTGCTTTGTGCCTATGTGCCTTTGCCACTTTGTGCCTGAGTAGTTACGTTTTGATAAACCATTAAAAAAACACTTGAATCCTGGAACCCTATATAGAAGGAGTAAGAAGAGAGAATGATTCAACTGACTGAAGAGCAGAAGATGATCCGTGATATGGTGAAGAAGATCGCAAAGGAAAAGATTGCGCCGAGAGCGGCTGAGATAGATGAAACCGATGAGTTTCCTATGGACTATGTAGAGGTCTATAAAGAGAACAACCTGTTTAAGATGGTTCTCCCGGAAAAGCATGGGGGTATTGATGCCAATACCACAACCCTGTGTGTTATTGTAGAGGAACTTGCAAAGGCTTATGCCTCTGCACCCCAGATGTTGATTACCACAGGCGCCGCCTTACATATACTATTGAAGGCGGCTACGGAGGCGCAACAGGAGAGGTTTTTCAAGAGGCTTGAACAGGGGACACAGGCATGCTCTTTTGCCCTGACAGAACCGAACCATGGTTCTGATGCCGGTTCTCTGCAGACAAAGGCCGTTTTGGACGGAGACTATTACATAATAAACGGTTCAAAGGCATTTATAACTACCGGTGAGATTGCAGAGATGCATCTTGTTTTCGTAAGGACAGGAGGAGAAAAGACAAAAGGCATCAGCGTGATCATGGTAGACAAGAACACGCCCGGTTTCCGCGTAGGTAAAAAAGAACACAAGATGGGGTTTGCAGGCACGGGTACCGTCGAACTGATCTTCGAAGACGCAAAGGTGCCTAAGGACAATATCGTTGGAAAGGTTAATGAAGGTTGGAGCCTGCTGCTCAATATTGCCAACATGATGCGTGCATGGGGAGCAGGATGTACCGCGCTGGGTAATGCCCAGGGTGCCCTGGATTATGTGGTGGAGTATGCAAAACAGAGGTTTCAATTCGGAAAACCCATAGCCAGCTTTCAGGCCGTCCAGTTTATGCTTGCTGATATGGCGATATTGATAGAAAGCGCCAGGTCTTTGATATACAGAAGCGCATATGTGATGGACACAAATGGAGAAAGCTTCAAAAACATTGAGACCCTGGTTTGTATGTCCAAGTGCTATGCTGCCGATGTGGGAATGAAGGTGACCACGGATGCCGTTCAAATCATGGGCGGCTATGGATACACAAAGGAGTATCCGGTGGAGAGGAGGATGCGGGATGCGAAGTCCGTGCAGATATACGATGGCTCCAATCAGATACAGAGGGTAGTAATTTCCAGGAATTTGCTGGGGTAAATTATATAGAGAGGGGATGGTATGGAACCTGGAACAAAGATAAGGGTTGTATTGGCTAAGGTCAGTCTGGATGGCCATGACAGGGGAATAAAGGTGGTAACCAGGGCACTTAGAGATGCGGGTATGGAAGTGATCTTTATGGGGGCGTTTCAGACCCCGGAAAAGGTTGTCAGGACAGCGATAGAGGAGGATGCAGATGTCATAGGGTTGAGTTTTCTTTCCGGGGAGCAGCTTACCCACACACCCAAGGTCATAAACCTTTTAAGGGAGAAAAACATCACAGATGTACTGGTTATTTTAGGTGGGGTATTTCCCAGACAGGATATCCCAAAGCTTAGAGAAATGGGGGTTGATGAGGTTTTTATTTCCGGGTCTTCTATGGATGATATCATAAAGTATATTAACGAAAATGTCCGAAAGAAATAGATAATTCCCCCTAGAAAATCCTTTTCTAAGGGGATAAAGAGGAGGGTACAATGTCTGTTGGTATAGTAGGGTATGGGGTTTATATCCCAAAATACAGGTTAAAGAGGGAAGATATAGCCAGGGTTTGGGGGGGCAGGGCCCCGGGGATTAATGAAAAATCCGTGGTAGGTTTTGATGAGGATGCTACTACCATGGCAGTAGCGGCTGCCCAGAATGCTATTGCCCATGCAGGAGTAGCCCCGTCGGAGGTAGGTGCTTTGTATGTAGGCTCTGTATCCAGTCCATACATCAGTAAGTCTATGGCTGTAATCATAGCAGAGGCATTAGGTATGTCTCAAAGTGCTTCCATTGCCGACTTTGGTGGATCCACAAGGTCGAGTACAATCGCCCTCAGGTCGTGTATGGACTTTTTAGAGGCGGGAAGAGGGAAATATGGTCTGGTGATAGGGACAGACTGGCAGTTGGGAGTGCCTGGAGATTCTCTGGAACACTCCCTGGGGGCTGGAGCTGCGGCATGTCTATTGGGCAGCGGTGGTAAGATAGCGGAATTTGAAGATTCGTATTCCCTCTCTACCAGCTTTACCGGCACATGGA
>PFIF01000255.1:0-609 GCA_002782605.1 Deltaproteobacteria bacterium CG_4_8_14_3_um_filter_43_13
TGACGAGCCTTTTAAGCGTGAGTTCTACGAGGTTGAGTGCATAAGGGGAAACTGGTCAGTAAGGCAACTCAATAGACAGATTCAGTCCATGCTTTATGAAAGAACCGCTTTGTCAAAACGCAAGATGGCGGTTATTGCCAGGGCCCACGAAAAACCCATCACCCTTAAACCGGAAGATGAAATTAAAGATCCTTATGTTCTTGAATTCCTTGGATTGAAGGATGAATATTCAGAATCTCAACTCGAAGAGGCGCTAATTAAGCATCTTGAATATTTTCTTCTTGAATTGGGAATCGGCTTCACCTTTGTTGCAAGGCAAAAGAGAATAACACTTGAGGGAAGCCATTACCGCCTTGACCTGCTTCTCTATCATCGAATCCTTAGATGTCTTGTTGCCATAGATTTGAAAATTGGTGAATTTACGCATGCTGATGCTGGACAGATGAACCTTTATGTGAATTATTTGAAAGACAGGGAGAAGCTTCCCGAAGAAAATGACCCGGTAGGCTTGATACTCTGTGCTGACAAAAAGAAGACCGTCGTTGAGTACGCACTGGGCGGAATGAGTAACAGGATATTTGCCTCAAAATATAAATTGCAACTGCCTGA
>PFIF01000255.1:630-6655 GCA_002782605.1 Deltaproteobacteria bacterium CG_4_8_14_3_um_filter_43_13
AAAAACGAGTAAATAGCCATGCTTGAACTCCAGACCTTTCAGAATAAGGATTTAGTCCTCAAGGTATCTCCCAACTGCGATCCCAAGAGGTTTGATACTGAGGATGACATACCTTTCTAAGTTACTCTGTTCACCGACACGCTGTTGATAATGTTGTAGAATTAGGGACGGATGGGAATTAATGTAATAAAGCTGGATTAAATATGATGCCCTAGAAAAAGACTAAAAACTAAAATGTATGAATCACCCTTCGTTTTTAGTAAAATAGATAAAATGTTTTGCGCTGAACATGAAGCAGAATACCAACAAGGAAAGCTTCAACCCTTTTATTATAACCCTGACAAAGAGATTAAACTTTTTCATGGTGACTCTCTATCTATACTGAAAAAAGCGCCTGATACTTGTATTGATATGATTTTTGCTGACCCGCCTTACTTTGGCAATCAATCAGGATTGGTTATAAAACGTAATGACGGACATGCGGATACGTTTGACACTCAAAAAGCAACATGGGCTTATTCTAAATCCATTAATTATCAATTTGAGTTTCATTATACATGGCTCAAAGAAGCTCAACGCATACTTAAAAAAGGGGCTACTCTCTGGGTCACAGGGACTTATCATAGTATTGGCGTTATAAATGTTGTACTGCAAGAC
This sequence comes from Deltaproteobacteria bacterium CG_4_8_14_3_um_filter_43_13, assembly GCA_002782605.1. Classification (GTDB taxonomy): domain Bacteria; phylum Desulfobacterota; class UBA8473; order UBA8473; family UBA8473; genus UBA8473. The sequence goes on from PFIF01000255.1 coordinate 1,288, forward strand.
TTAGGGTTCAAAATACTTAATGATATAATCCTCCACAAGAGGAACGCTCCGCCAAACTTTAAAGGTTCGTGCTTCAGGGCTGTTACTGAGACTATGCTATGGGCAAAGAAAGATTCATCAGGGAGAACAAAATTTAATTATAAAACGATGAAGGAATTAAATGGCGGGGTTCAGATGAAGAATATCTGGGAATACTGGGCTGAGAAAAACCCTTTTCGCCATCCAGCTACAAAACAACCTATTGTTTTAGAAACTGCAATTTTAGCAGGAAATTTAAATTAAATTAAGAAGTTCTTTACGCCTAGTATCGGTCAATATTACTATTTCACAATCATATTTCATACAAGTCTGGCAAGAGCAAATATTTTTCTTGTAATTGGCATCACCAACAAGGATAACGTCAACTTTTTCCTTTTTTAGCATATGGTAATGATAAGAGTCTCGTCTAATGGCTGATGGCAAACGTTCAAACATTTCAGAAGTCTCACAATTAGGTAATATCCGTATGCTGATGTTCTTTGATTCGGAGAGTAATGTAGAGGATACGTTATGATGTCCCCAGTATGATAGAATATTCTTGCTTTCAATAGAAAGGAGTCCATTAATAGGTGTAAGAAAATTATCAAATGACTCTATTTTCTGCTTCATTTTCATTGTTACCTTATTACAAAATTCATCAGGGTCATCAATTTCATCATTAATACTATCAATGACATCAGAAAAGAAGAATGCTTGCACTCGACTATTTTTATTGCCAATCCATCCACCTGCTTGGCCATCGAGAAGTAATTTTATTGCGGAACCTTTTAGTGAAACACCATCAAAACGAGGCAAATCCTTTATTTTTTCTAAACGGTTTATTGGGTTTGAATAAAAAGTGTTAGCCCTAAAATTAAAGATAGTTTTTAGTTCGTTGATGGAATCTTCATGGGCGATGAGTGAATAATGAGAAAATCTATTCAATATGGTTTCGTAACAGCTCTGTGTAAGTGGTGTTATTGCAACCAAAGGCATAATGCTGGAAGACTCAAGTCCTACCCTAAGAGATGTCATTTGAAATTAAGAAGTTCAGAAAGGCTAATGCTAAAAGCCTTTGCAATTTTTCTATATTTATTAATGAAATATTTCTCACGCCCCGTTCTATATCACCAATATACTGGCGACTTAATCCGCTTCGTTCCGCCAAACCCTCTTGGGTTATCTCTCTGGCAGAACGAAGCTCTCTAACGCGATCACCGAACTTTTTGGTTATTTTCCTTTTCATATGTGTTAAGATATCTAAAGACTACTATGCGTGTCTACCAACAATAAGTGTCATTGCAAAATTACTCAAGGGAGGTTATATTATGTTTTTCTTGCATGAGACTAATGACTTCGTTCAAAGCTTTGAGACATTCGAGGAATTAAAGGAATATATTGAAATAAGGCATGCGGAAGAAGGTGGATTCGATTGGATTTCTGAACTAAAAGATAATAAAAGAGAATATTATGGGTGTAGTTGGATATTGAATATTGAGCCGATTGGATAAAATTATGATATAGTTAAATCAATGCTCTTGGTGCCTTTGGCGGCACCTGGAGTGTTGTCTATATGCTAAAGGAAAAAAGTAAGAATATTACATACAAATCATTCTGAAGAAGTTTTACTGATTGGAAAATAATATTTTTGTTAAAAGGGAATTCACCTTTGGGGATCGGTAATGACTGGCAGTGAAATACGACAAAGATTTTTGAAGTACTTTGAGAAAAAAGGACATGCGATAGTCGGCAGCTCCTCATTAATCCCTAAACAGGACCCAACTCTAATCTTTACCAACGCAGGTATGGTTCAGTTTAAAGGGGTATTTTTGGGGGAAGAGAAAAGAGAGTACGCTCGAGCTGCAACATCTCAAAAATGTGTTCGGGCAGGGGGCAAACACAATGATCTGGAAAATGTGGGGGTAACTGCGCGTCATCATACCTTCTTTGAGATGTTGGGCAACTTTTCTTTTGGTGATTATTTTAAGGAAGAGGCCATTTATATGAGTTGGGAGTTTCTGACCAAGGAATTGGATCTCCCTGAAGATAAGATGTGGATTACCGTGTTTAAGGATGATAATGAGGCTTTTGATATCTGGAGAGATAGGATTGGAGCACCAGATAGTAAGATTATCAGAATGGGAGAAGAAGATAACTTCTGGGCAATGGGAGAGACGGGCCCCTGTGGTCCTTGTTCAGAGATTCTGATAGATCAGGGAAAGGGAGTAGGATGTGGAAAATCCACATGTAAGGTGGGGTGTGATTGTGATAGATTCTTAGAGCTATGGAATTTGGTATTCATGCAATTTGACCGGAATTCAGATGGAGTCTTGACCCCTCTTCCCAAGCCCAGCATTGATACAGGCATGGGACTGGAGAGGATAAGCGCTGTTGTCCAGGGGGTAAAGACCAACTATGATACTGACCTGTTTAAGGTATTGATTGGCTTTGTAGAGGAGATTTCCGAGAAAAAGTATGATGATAATGAGAGAGATAGTGTCTCCATAAAGGTGATAGTAGATCATAGCCGGGCTATAACCTTCCTCATAGGGGACGGGGTGCTGCCTTCCAATGAGGGCAGAGGATATGTGCTTAGGCGTATTATGAGGAGAGCTGCCCGTCATGGAAAGATACTGGGTCTGGATAAACCCTTCTTGTATAAAGTCTCAGGTACTGTGGTGGATGTTATGCGGGAAGCCTATCCTGAACTTGCAGATGCAAGGAATTATATAGCCAAAATCGTCCATAATGAAGAAGAACGTTTCTCCCAGACCCTGAATAGTGGTCTTGCCATATTGAATGAAGAGATGGAAAGACTAAAGGACAGTAAGAAAAAACAAATTCCAGGCCATCTGCTTTTTAAACTACACGATACCTATGGATTCCCGGTAGATCTGGCACATGACGTCGTGAAATACGAAGGGTTTACCATTGATGAAAAAGGGTTTCAAAAGGCCATGAATGAACAGAGGCAGAGGGCAAAAGAATCATGGAAAGGGTCGGGTGAAGAAGGTGTTTCTGAGATATATAAAAGGCTTGTCAAGGATAAGATTGAATCTTCCTTTTCCGGGTATGAAAACGAGGGTATTGACATATCAGACTCCGTAATGGCCATTATTAAGGATGGCAAGGAAGTGGAATCCGCTTGTGAGGGAGATTATATTGAAGTTGTGACAAAACACACCCCTTTTTATGGGGAATCAGGAGGCCAGATTGGAGATACCGGGGCCATCATAAACGATACCCTTTTTTTTGAGGTAGAGGATACCTTAAGGCCCCTGCCAAATTTGATTGTTCATAGAGGTGAAATCAAAAAGGGTTCTATTAAAAAGGATGACAATGTGTCTTTTCGCCTCAGCAAAGATAAACGACAAAAAATTGCCAACAACCATACAGCGACCCACTTGCTCCACTCTGCCCTGAGGGAGGTGCTGGGTGACCATGTTAAACAATCAGGATCCCTTGTTGCTTCTGAAAGGCTCCGATTTGATTTTACCTATTTCTCTCAGATAACCAGTAGAGAACTCCTTATGGTAGAGGAACTGGTCAATCAAAAGATTAGGGAAAACATAGAGATTGAAACCCACGTGATGCCGGTTACAAGGGCTTTAGAAAGCGGAGCCATAGCCCTTTTTGGGGAAAAATACGGCAATGAAGTCAGGGTTGTGGAAATACCTGGTTATAGCAAAGAGCTCTGTGGGGGTACCCATACAAGACGCACAGGGGATATTGGTATTTTTAAAATAATCAACGAATCCGGTATTGCCGCTGGGGTGAGGAGGATAGAGGCATTAACAGGCGAGGAGGCATTAAGGCACATAAACAAGGAAGAAGATATATTAGAAGAGATTGGATTAATCCTGAAAGCCAAGAAGGATGAGACAGTAGACAAAGTAGAGAAGCTGCTCCGGTATAACAAAAATCTGGAGAAGGAGGTAGAGTCTCTTCAAGGCAGATTTGCAAGCAGGCAATCAGAAGATCTGTTAGATCTGATTAAGGAGGTTGAAGGGATTAACATATTATCTGCAAAGGTAAATATAGATAACCCAAAAGGCTTAAGGGAGTTAGCTGATAAATTGAGATGCCGGTTGACATCAGGAATCATCCTCCTGGCCGGGCAAAAGGATAAAGATATCATGTTAGTTCTTGTGGTTACAAAAGATATTACCAATAGATTTGATGCAGGCAAGATAATAAAAGATATTGCCAGAATGGTTGGTGGAAGTGGTGGCGGCAGACCAGATATGGCTCAGGCCGGGGGAAACAACTTGAAAGATCTTGATAAAGCACTGGAGAGCATTTATGAGATAGTTAAGAAAACTGCCTCTACCTGAGTTTTGCTAAAAGCTTCTGAGCTTTACTGTAGTGCTCACTCTTGGGATAGTTTTCTACCAGATGAGTAAGCGCAGTCTTTGCTTTTTCCTTCTCCTCCAGCGACAGATAGGACTCTCCGATATAGAGGTATACCTTGTCTTTAATGCTGGATTTAGGGAAATTTTCCAAAATTCCATTGAACCTATAGAGAGCTGAGATGTACTTCTCTCTTTTAAAATAGAGATGCCCCACATAAAACTCATGCTGAGCAAGTTTCTCTTTACATATTTCCAGCATCTTCTGAGCTGAGCTTGCATAAGTGGAGGAAGGATACCTGGAGATAAGATATTCAAATTGTTTGACAGCGTTTTCAGTGAATGTTTGATCCCGGTCTATGGATAGAATCTGTTTAAAATAAGACATACCGATCTGATATATGACGTAAGAGATAACGGGATTGGTGGGATGGAGTTTTCTGAAATCTTCATAATGAGCTATGGCCTCACTGTATTCCTTTTCGTGATAATAGGAGTCGGCTATCCTCAGCTCTGCTACAATGGAATATTTACTTAAAGGGTAATTGTCTCTCAGTTCCTCAAATGCCTCCCGTGCTTTTCTGTATTTTTCATCTTGATAATAAGTAAAAGCTTGATTAAACAACCCCTCAACGGTATTAATCTTCCTCTCTTTTGTCCAGAAACAACTGGTTATCGATAATGATAGAAATAAGAACACCAACAAAAGGAGCCGTTTCCCTATTAATGCCTTCATGAATCTCCCTTCCTCCATCCAGTTTTTAGTCTGCCAATTAAATCCAGTGGAGTGTTATTGTATATATAGCCATTTATAAAAAAAGTCAATATCAATTGAATCTGGAGTTTCCTGAGTTTTTTATTGAGGGTGTTTCTAAGTCATTGGAATAAATGAGGAATAAAAATTATAGAAGCGGAAAGCGACATTTTTTTGGGAAAGTTTGAAGATTCCTGAGTATAATAGTATAATAGCTTTGATTGTTTAGAATCTTTTGATAACAAAA
>PFIF01000225.1:0-162 GCA_002782605.1 Deltaproteobacteria bacterium CG_4_8_14_3_um_filter_43_13
GTGTTATACCTTTTATTTATTTTATTTACGACTCGCGACTTACGATTTACGATCATAGATGGGTCAAAAAATGTATGCTGAAGCGAAAAGGGGTACTTCTTCAAAGCTCTTTCTTTCTATTCCCTGTCGGAAAATATCTGTAGCCAAAATAGCAGACCACGA
>PFIF01000225.1:255-6134 GCA_002782605.1 Deltaproteobacteria bacterium CG_4_8_14_3_um_filter_43_13
CTACAAATAGAAACGTTATATATTTTCTATAGGTATAAGCGAGAAACATAGCCGCTCCAAAAACTGTCTGAGTGTCACCAGAGGGGAAAGAACTGTGTCTTAATGGTTCTAGTACTATATTTATGTGGACTCTATTTGCCAATATTAAATCAGCCATATCCTCCAGAGGACGGGGCCTTGCTACTGTCTCCTTTAAAATGTGAACGAATATTCCCCCTGCCAGCACAGCAATAATACCAATCGTAAAATTACGCCTGAAGTTCTCCCTGTCAAAGATATAGAGCCCCAGACCTATGAGACCAGCCAACACATACCCTGAACCAAACCATGAAAATATGATCATTATTACATCAAAGAGCGGGCTTGAAAGTCCATTGTTTATAGCAAGGAATATAGATTTATCTAAAGCGATAATATCCTCTAACACCTCTTTATCACCTCAGGAATTTGAAGTTGGACGTATTGTAATTGTAACACTTGTAGACATAAAAAGTCCTTATATGTTCTCCATTTCTATAGATTTTGAGGGGCGGCTCAGCCTCTATAGAGGAAAACATCCCCTTATATACCTCGCGAGGGTCCTTGTTATATCGATTATCTGCCAAAAAGATTGCATCCCCCCCTAAAAAATCATCTGGACCGGGCCAGAAGTCATATTGATCAACATAGTCATTTAAAGAATATATCCTTAATCTAGCTCCGGTATAAAATGCAATATGACCAGCCAGAACAGGACGATGGGTAAAAACAAATGTTTTATTGTGATGGGACATCTCACTATATATCTCTAAAATCCTTTCTCCAGCCTTGGGCCATCCATATAGCTCGTTGGTTCCATCTACTTCTGCAGGAAGGGGTATAATTTTAAAAAGGGCCTGGGCAGGCATAAGAGCGGAGAATAGAACCGCAGTTACTAAAACGAGATAAGTCGCCGCAAACAGCAGTATTCTGCTACTGCCGGTCTTTCTCTTAAATGATTCCAATGTTAACTGAGCCAGGATAATAAATGCGGTAATAAACCCGAGAGTTGGCCAATGAGGCAATACTTTCTTGAAAAAGCTTAAACCGGCAAAAAAAAGCAGAATGACAATCGAAAAAGAAAAAAGGAAAAGATAACGATCATCTCGTTTTACAATTCCTCGATACCCACCAATAGCAATGGCATAAATGGATGCAAAAAACAGGAAAGGAGAGATATAACCCATCTGTCCTGCCAAACCGGCAACAAACCATTTCGGAGAAAATTCAAAGGTGCCTCCATAACCGCGGGAAAGTTGAAATCCAAAGGATGCCCATCCATTTTTAATATTCCATATTATGACAGGGCTAAATATTAACAGGGCAATAAATAATGATATGTAGGGTTCCCTACGGGTAAGCCAAAACCTATTCTTTTTAGACAATAGGAGGAAAAGAAAAACAGAAGGAAATAAAAAAAAGGCGTTGTATTTACTTAAGAGTCCCAGCCCTACCATGATACCTGCCAGATACCAAAAAGATGCCCTCCCCCCTTTCATAATTCTGTAAAGGAGATACAGGGTTATAACCCAACTCAACCCCAGAGGAGTATCCGGCAGTATAAGTATTGCCTCTAATACAGTAAATACCGGTGTTAAATTCAACAAAAGGGCTGAAAAAAAGGCTGCTCTATTATCGTTGAAAATCTCTTTTGCAAGAAGGAAGACAAAGATCGATGCAAAGAAAAAAAATATCACAGACCCAATTCTGACTGAGAATTCATTTATCCCTCCAATCTTTGTAAACAGGGCTATCAGGTAAGCAACCATAGGGGGATGGTCAAAGTACGAGAGGCCTAAATATTGAGACCATGCAAAATAATGGGCCTCATCGTCTCCCAGTCCAATCTTTCCTATGACACTCAGTCTGAGCAGAGTCGTAACTATCAGCAGGATAAAGAATAACTTTTTATATCTTTCCATTGTCCTTAAGCAGATCTAATACTGCATGGTAAACCTCATCCACACTTATTGTATTCATGCAGTTAACCTCTTTATTACACTCCCTTTTGTAACAGGGGCCACATTCCAATTCCGAAACTATCTTTCTACCTCTACCGTAGAGTTCAATCTCTTGTGCACAGGTAGGACCAAATATAGCAACTACCAGTTTTCTAAGTGCTATAGCTATGTGCATGGCAATGGTATCACCACTTACCACTAGATCGCAGATATTTATCAGGGCACAGAACTGTTGGAGGGTATTATGACAGCCAACATCATAAACCAGATCTTTAACCCTTGAGCATATTTCTCTATTCCGTTGTATTTCATTGGGCCCCCCTAGAAGGAGGATCTTTGCATCCATTTCTGAATTAATAGTTTCGATTAATTCAACAAAGCAATCAATAGTCCATGCCTTATTTGCGAAGATATCTCCTGCACCGGTATTCAATCCAATAATTAAAGCATCTTCGCTTATCCCATGCTCTAACAAGAACGACCTGGCATAACTTATATCTTCATCAGGGATGGTCAGGATGTATTCATCCTGCTGGTATTCTAATCTTGATGACTCATATATCAACTCAGGATAAGTTTTAGCGTTAATCACAAATTTTAATGGGTCGGACAGGCCTAACTTAAACATGTATACACTTTCTTCATTTAAAGGAAAGACCCTACCTTCGGGACTCATCCCAAACCCTAATTTTTCTTTTGCCTTGACCTTTACAGCCAAAGCAGTTGCTCGCGGTTCCTTGTCAAGGCACAAAAGCAAATCAAACTCTTCTACTTCCAGTTGGAGGATAGATTCGGCATTAAAAACCAACAGTCTATCTATCAATGGATTCTCTTGAAGCAGACCATATGCGTTTTTGTCGGTTAACCATGTAATATGGCTTTCAGGATGCTTCCTCTTGAATCCTCTTAAAATCGGGGTAGTCCTTAACACATCTCCCATTGCAGCCAATTTTATTATCAATATCCGCCTACCCATTGGTGCATATTTATCACATTCTTCGCAGAGCAACTTGTATCTGCATGGTTTTTCACCTACAAAGTGCCTGCAATCAAGCCTTAGTTTCATCTTTTTTTAATCCCATTCCTTCCCCCCTCCCCTCTTTTCAGAAAAGGGGAGACTAAACTAAATTCCCCCTTTTAAAGGGGGATATAGGAAAACCTTTCTACTTCTGGCGGACTCGAATCTCTTTCACAAACTAAATGGGAGAAGAACCATAATAAATAAGCCTAGTTAAAAGTGTCTTCTGCTATGATTCTACTTTCCATTTTAGGTTTTTAATCCAATTTTCCGAAAAATACGTTCTATCCACACTATAAAATTAATGGGCAAATCATTGGCTGTTTTGTATAACATGTATACTCCTAATATACCAATGAAAAAATTTGGTGCCCATAATGCGATGGGGAGAGGAATCTCACCATTCTTGGCTAAAATCTGTCCAAATGTAAGAAACACATAGTAGATCAGTATTACTACCAGGCTAAGTATAAATCCCCAAAATTTACTTGATGGTCTGGATTGTATACCTAATGGAATTGCAATTAAACCAAATACTAAACAGGCAAAAGGGACAGAAAACTTTTCATATAGTACCTGCAAGGGATGGTAAAGACTTTTTTTCCCTTTTCTTAACTCTTCGATCTTTCTTTGCAGTTCACCAATTGACATTTCACTGTATTCCTTGGTAAAGCTCCCTTGCTCTTTTATAATCGTTCCCAAGTCCAGATTTATATCGTAAGTACTAAAACCAATCTCTTGATATGTATTCAAATCCTTACTGGCTCTATGAATCTTCCCATCAATCAATCTAAGTGTAATAATGAGAGATTTTGGATCAGAGATTAAATAGCCCTCTCTGGCAACAATAGTATTAGGCTCCCCGGTTTCTCCTTTTTCAGAAACCAGAATTCCTTTTAGTTTTTCACCCCTGACAGCTATTTCATTCACATAAAGAACCAACCCTTTAAAGTCACTATTGAATGTCCTCTCTTTTATACCAATGTTTACCTTGTTTCTGGCGATATTGAAGATCAACTCCCTGGTAGAGCTATTCCCCCAGGGAAGGGCATAAACTGCCACAAAGGAAGTCAAGAGCGAACAAACCAGAGAGAAAATCATTATCGGAGCAACTAGTTGGTATATGCCTATTCCAGATACCTTCATCGCAGTAATCTCATTATCTCCAGAAAGTCTTCCAAGGGCAGCTAAAACCGCCATTAATAGAGCCATGGGAACGGTAAACACAAGAAAGGAGGGCATGGCATAGAGGATTAACTTTAAAATGTCAATAAGTTTTACTCCTTTATTTACCACCAATTCAGTTAATCGTAAGATACTATTCATTAAAAAAATGAAGGTAAATATCAAAAGCCCAACAAAAAAAGGCCCCATAATCTCTTTGGTTAGATAGAAACTTATAGTCCTTTTCATCGAATTATAACTGTATTTTCATGGTAATTACTCTGCAATTCAGACACTGGACTTCAGACTTTAGACACCAGACTTTCCAATTGTGTAATCCCTGGCTATTTCCCCCTCTTCAGTCTGTTGTCTGTTGTCCGATGTCTGTTGTCTATGGTCTAATGTCTGAATCACGGGCTCAATTCCCATCATTCCTGTGGCTATTCTGGCAGCCTTAAAAGAAGCTCCGGGGGCTCCCAGTTTTTCCTTAACCCAGGTTAATTCATTTTTAATCTTGGAATACAACTCTCTATCTTCGAGGATTTTAAGGACTTCACCTGCTATTTGCTCTGGAGTAACATCATGCTGGATTAATTCACATACAACTCTCCTCTGTGCCACCAGGTTTACCAGTCCAATATTCTCAACCTTTATCATCAACTTACCAATCAAATACGTCAAAGGAGAAAGTTTGTAGAGGATAACCATGGGAGAATTAATTATGGCCGCTTCCAGAGTAGTCGTTCCGGAAGCCACTATTACTACCCTGGATATATTTATAGCGTCATAATTGTTGTCTGTAATAACATTGACCCTTACGTTGTTGCAGGTGTTGCCGATGATTTTTTCTATTTGGATTTTATTTATAGTAGAGGCAACCGGTAATACGAACTGAAGGTTTCCCAGTCTCTTGTTTAATATCTCAGCGGCTTTTAACATCTTAGGTAGAAGGAGTTTAACCTCGCTATTTCTGCTTCCAGGAAACAACCCTATGGTTATCTTACCCTTGTCAAGGTTAAATCTTTCTAAGGCTGTCTCTCTGGAAAACTTTGGTTTTGCAATATCAATCAAAGGATGTCCCACAAATTCAACATCAATCCTTTCTTTTTCATAAAAAGGAACTTCGAAAGGGAGAATTACTAACAGTTTATCCACCAGTCTGGCGATTTTTTTTATTCTCCTCCTTCTCCATGCCCATACCTGTGGACTAATATAGTATAGAACTGGAATACCTCTTTTTTTGGCAAATTTCGCCAGGTGAAGATTAAAATCAGGGTAATCAATCAAAATTACCAGGTCTGGATGGTTTACCTTTAGGGATTTTTTCAACTCTCTAAATGCTTTTATAATCGTCTTTAATTTGGAGAAGACCTCCATAACCCCAACTACCGCCATGTCAGAGGAATCAAACAGTACATTAACGCCTGCCTCCTTTATCCTCTGACCTCCGACACCATAAAAATGGACATTGGGGTTAAGTTCCCTTATGGCATTAATTAAATTAGAGCCGTGAAGGTCCGCAGAAGCTTCTCCTGCCACTATTAGAATTCTCTTTGAAGGCTTATCCATTTTATTGCCCAAAAGGGTCCCAGGAGTCGAGGGTTCTAGGGGAATGTCCCTTTAATATCTTTACTATAAATATTCCCTCCCCCTTGATGGGGGAGGGGCAGGGTGGGGGTGAAGAATCGCTATGTTGCCCCCTCCCCTTAATCCCCTCC
>PFIF01000244.1 GCA_002782605.1 Deltaproteobacteria bacterium CG_4_8_14_3_um_filter_43_13
GTGAAGAATCGCTATGTTGCCCCCTCCCCTTAATCCCCTCCCACCAAAGGAGGGGAGACATTTTTGGTAAAGTTATTTATGAGTCAAAGCACTAGGAACGCAAATTCGCTCTAACCGTTTAGTTCTCAATAAATTTACAAACCTCAATAGCAAAATGAGGACACATCTGACCACAGACTCCACAGGCATTACACCTATCAGAATCAGCCAGAATTGGGAGTATATACCCAAGGAGGTTAAACTTGTCTTCGGACATAACAATACACCCCCGTTTACAAAACGCCTGGCAATAACCACATCCCCGACAATTGTTCTGATTGATTACTATCTCACCTCTTGCCATTCATTCTTCCTCCAGTGATATTATCGATGAAGACTGCCACAAAAATATACATAGGAAATCATTCAGATGTCAAGTAAAATAGTAAATAAATCCACAAGCGTTTATATTGACATAAACATTTGATGATGATATAAGAAAAGGAGAATGGCGGGATGCTTTTATATTGATTTCCCCATTTTTTTGTAAAATCTTTGATTGTTCTCTAAGAAAAGAAATTTGATATGCAAAAAACACTCATTTTTGATTAGGAGGTTTAATGGAAAAAACACTATCAATTATTAAACCCGATGGGGTAAAAAAGGGGGTAATTGGAGAGGTTATCAATAGATTTGAGAATAATGGTCTGAGAGTCGTAGCCGTGAAGATGTTATGGATGGATAAGAAAGAGGCGGAGGGATTTTATGATGTGCATAAGGACAAGGGATTTTATGATAGCCTGACTGATTTTATGTCTTCTGGCCCAGCAGTAGTGATGGTACTGGAAGGGGAAAATGCCATAGCGAAGAACCGTCAAATAATGGGTGCCACAAATCCGGCAAATGCAGAGGAAGGGACTATCAGGAAGGAGTTTGCTTCTGGCATAGAGAGGAATATCGTTCACGGTTCGGATTCCCCTGAAACTGCTACCTTCGAAATTTCATATTTCTTCAATGCCTTAGAAATATTTGATTATTAAGTTTTTCAGGGCAAATTTAAGTATGCCAAATGAGATAGATATAAAAAACTTAGCACCGGATGATATAGAAAGCCTACTTCTGAATTTAGGTGAGGACAAATACAGAACCGCTCAAATAGTCAGATGGCTTTATCAACGTGCTGCCACTTCATTTGATGACATGACCAACCTTTCGAAAAAACTCAGGGAAAAACTAAGCAAAGCATCTTATATCAGTATATTGAATTCGGTCAAAGAGGTTAAATCAAATGATGGGACTCGAAAGTATCTCTTTAAACTCGAAGATGGCAACCTAATCGAGAGCGTCCTCATACCTGAAGCAGATCGCTTGACTCTATGTATTTCTACACAGGTTGGTTGTGCCCTGGGGTGCAAGTTTTGTTTAACAGGAAGAGGAGGGTTTATAAGAAACCTGGGGGTGGCAGAGATAATTAATCAAATCTGCTGTATCAAGGACTCTTTACCAAATAATGAAAGGGTATCTAACCTTGTATTAATGGGGATGGGTGAACCCCTGGCAAATTACAACAGTACATTGAAGGCTCTTCGTATAATTACCGATCCTGACGGACTGCAGTTCTCCTCTCGAAAGGTAACCCTATCCACTGCGGGTTTAGTCCCAGAGATAAAGAGGTTAGGGAAAGATATTCAAGTAAGTCTGGCTGTATCCCTCAATGCTACAGAAGACACTACAAGGAATTATCTGATGCCTATTAACAGGAAATATCCGCTGGAAATGCTGTTAAAGGCTTGCCATGAATTTCCTCTTCCTCCCAGGAAAAAAATTACTTTTGAATATATCTTGATCAAGGGAATAAACGATTCCCTGAGTGATGCAAAACGGTTGATAAATATCCTCAAAGGTATAAGATGCAAGGTTAACCTAATCCCTTTTAACGAGTACCCTGCGTCTGAGTATAAAAGACCTCATAATGATGTAATAAACAGTTTCCAACAGGTCTTGATCGATTCTAATTACACTTCTATCGTTAGAGCCAGCAGAGGCTTTGATATCCTTGCCGCCTGTGGACAACTTGGAACCAGTTGGCTAAATTCTTAATGCCTTTTTACCGGCCTTTATTATTTTTGCCAACTCCACTGCCCGTCCAGCAAGAGCCCTAGCTCCATTTAATCCCCATTCATCCTTTAATATGCCAAGTTTATCTTTAGGATCAAATTTCCCGGTACCCCCAAAGCTGGACACCCCACCTGCGCCAAATAATACCCCAGGGTGATGCACAGTAGCGGGTATCATTTCAAAACCAAAGAAGAAATAGTCAATGCTAAGTAGGGAAGTCTCTACACCCCCGTGCCTCATCCATGCAACTGCTAAAGCTCCCCCTACCTTGTCTTTCAGCTTACCTTCATACACCTTACCAAAAGCAAACACCCTAAGCCTATCCAATACCTTAGCAAGGTGTCCAGAGACCCTGGCCACATATGCAGGAGTAGCTATGAGGAGTACATCGGCGTCAAGGACTTTGGGGAAAATACTCACCATATCATCTTCTATAGCGCAGAACTTTCCCACTTCTTGTTTTCTCAAACACCAGTTGCAATGTACACAGTCCTTGATATCCTTCCCTGCCAGGGTAATCGTTTCTGTCTTGACAGACTCTACGCCCTCTAAAGACTTGATTGCCTCTTTTAAGAAATGTTCTGTGTTCCCACCTTTAACCGGACTCCCACAGATTCCCAACACGTTTATATCCATCCTATTTTCCTCCTTGATTAAATAGAAAACCCTCCCGATTTGGAGGGACGAATGTCAATGGCATTTTAAAATGGATTTTTTAAGAGAGTTTTTTGTCTTTATCTTCATGGATATGATCTGTTTGTTCTGCCATCCGTTTGTAGATATCGTATCTCTCCCTCATCTCTCCTTCGGCTTTTTGGAAGAGCGTTTTTGCATTTTCCGGAAAGGTCTTTACAAGGCTGGAATAACGCACCTCACCCATGAGAAACTCTCTGAAATTACCCTTTGGGTCTTTTGAATCAAGGACAAAGGGATTTTTACCCTCTTCTTTGAGTTTCGGGTTGTAACGATATAGTGGCCAGTAGCCTGATTCCACGGCCAGCTTTTGTTCATTTTGGCTTTTGCCCATATCGATCCCGTGATTGATACAGGGGGAATAGGCTATGATCAGAGATGGTCCAGGGTAGCTCTCTGCCTCTGACAGCGCCTTTATGAGCTGATTCTTATTCGCACCCATGGCAACAGAGGCTACATAGGCATACCCATACGTCATTGCTATTCTACCCAGATCTTTTTTACTAATAGGTTTGCCACTGGCAGCATATTTGGCAACAGCTCCTGTGGGTGTTGATTTAGAGGATTGACCGCCGGTATTGGAATATACCTCAGTATCCAATACCATGATGTTTATATCATGACCCAGTGCAATAACATGGTCTAACCCACCATAACCGATATCATATGCCCAGCCGTCGCCGCCAAAAACCCAGATCGATTTTTTAACGAGAAGATCGCTCATATCTGAGATATCAAGGATTAACTCATCCACCGCACCTCGACTATCCAGCAGATATTTTTCAATAACTTCCTCTATCTCATTACCGTACTCCCTTGACTTGTCTGCATCATTCATGTTCTCCAGCCATCCCTGAAATGCCTGTTTAAGCTCTTTTGATATATCCAGGTTAAGGGCTTCCCGAATCATCTGTGCCAGCTTTTCCCGTCTCTGGGTTACTGCCAGTTCCATTCCAAAGCCATACTCCGCATTGTCCTCGAAAAGAGAGTTTGCCCAGGCGGGCCCATGTCCTTTCTCATTGACGGTGTAAGGACAGGTGGGAGCAGATCCGCCATAGATGGAAGAACAGCCTGTAGCGTTGGCAATCATCATTCGATCCCCGAAGAGTTGCGTAACAACCTTTATGTATGGCGTTTCGCCACATCCCGGACATGCCCCTGAGAACTCAAACAGGGGCTGACGGAATTGGCTGCCCTTCACCGATGAGACTGACATCAGGTTGTCTATAACAGGAAGCCCTGTTGAAAACTTATGGTTGGGAACCTGAGTGTCTGTTTGTGTGACCAGCGGCTTCATGATTAGGGCCTTATTTTTGGCAGGACAGATGTCAGCACAGTTGCCGCAGCCCACACAATCAAGAGGGCTGACCTGAATCCGGTATCTCAATCCCTCCAGTTCTTTTCCTTTGCCTTCAACAGTAGTGAAATCTTTAGGGGCGTCGTGGAGGTCTTTCTCCCGTGCCAGGACTGGACGAATTACGGCGTGAGGGCATACAAAAGAACACTGGTTGCACTGGATACACTCGTCCTTCTGCCATTCAGGTACATTGATGGCAACCCCCCGTTTTTCATACCTGGTAGTGCCTGTAGGAAAGATGCCATCCGGACTGAAGGCGCTGACAGGAAGCTTATCTCCCTGCTGGGCAAGCATAGGTCTTACCACATCCTTCACAAACTCAGGCTCGTCTTTTTCAATATATGCCTCCTGACCCGCACTGGCCCAGGACTTTGGAACCTTGATCTTTTTCAGGGCACTGACGGTTTTGTCCACAGCATCAATATTCATCCGGACAATTTCGTCGCCTTTTTTCCCGTATGTCTTTTTAATAGCGTCCTTCACGTATTTAAAGACTTCCTCAGGAGGGATAACATTGGCTATCTGAAAAAACGCCGTCTGCATGATCATGTTAATACGTCCACCCAGACCGAGTTCGGAAGCGATTTTAACGGCATCTATATTGTAAAAGTGGAGCCTTTTCTGAGCAATGGTTCTCTTCATGTGATTGGGAAGCTCGCTCTCCATTTCCTTAAGGCTCCAGGATGAGTTGAGGAGAAAGGACCCTTCTTCTCTGATCCCTTCCAGGATATCATACTGGTTCACAAACGCAGGATTATGACACGCAATAAAATCGGATTTGGTTAACAGATACGGTGATTGGATCTTATGGGGCGAAAATCTGAGGTGAGACATGGTTATGCCGCCGGATTTTTTTGCATCATAAGCAAAATAACCCTGTGAAAACATATCCGTATTCTCACCGATAATTTTTATCGCGTTCTTATTGGCACCAACGGTTCCATCAGCGCCCAGTCCCCAGAACTTGCATCGCACAGTCCCCTTTGGGGATGGGTCTATTTCAGTATCCAAATCAAGGGATGTGTAAGTTACGTCATCTACGATACCCACTGTAAAATGGTTTTTGGGCACAGACGATCGCAGATTATCAAAAACGGCCTTTACCATGGTAGGTGTAAAATCCTTGCTGCCGAGTCCATATCTGCCGCCCACAACAACAGGGGCATCATCCCTGTTATAGAAGACTGTGCATACATCCTGGAAAAGAGGCTCCCCTAAAGCCCCTGGTGACTTTGTCCTGTCCATAACGGCAATCCTTCTGGCTGTGGCTGGAAGCGCCCTTAAAAAGTGTTCTACCGAAAAGGGGAGATACAGTCTGACCTTGACAAGGCCAACCCTTTGGCCCAGTCCGTTCAGGTAATTGACCGTTTCTTCGATAACATCACAACTGGATGCCATGGAAATGATTATTCTGTCTGCCTCGGGATCTCCAACATAATCGAAAAGGTTGTACGAACGGCCTACCAGGGCTCCCACCTTTTTCATTTCATCCTGAACAATGTATGCAACCTGATCGTAAAAAGGATTAGCAGCCTCCCTGTTCTGGAAGAATATGTCCGGATTCTGTGCAGTTCCCCTGAGCTGTGGGTGCTCCGGGTTCATTGCCTGGCTTCTGAAATCATCTATGGCCTCCCAGTCCACAAGCTCAGCCATGTGGGAGTAATCGATAATATCTATCTTCTGTACCTCCGATGAAGTTCGGAATCCGTCAAAGAAGTGGACAAAGGGAAGGCTCGAATGAATGCTGGCAAGGTGAGCTACCAGTCCCAGGTCCATTATCTCCTGGACAGAGGACGATGCCAGCAGACAAAAACCTGTTTGTCTGACGGCGTTTATATCCGAATGGTCCCCGAATATGGAGAGGGCATGGGTAGCAATAGCACGGGCCGAAACGTGAAAAACCGCAGGCATAACTTCACCGGATAT
>PFIF01000098.1:0-5878 GCA_002782605.1 Deltaproteobacteria bacterium CG_4_8_14_3_um_filter_43_13
CCTGAAAGGCATCAAGAATCTGTTTGAATTTCATCCTTCCTGATATCCTTGTCCTCCAGTCGGGGAAGTTCATGGAAGGCATAATGGCAAAGCCACTCCCTCCTCCGCAGCAGTAATTCTTCACACCGTGGGGTTCCATCTCCCTGAACTGGGGACAGATCTTACGGACAACTCTTCTCTGAGGCTCCACCACACCCATGAGTCTGACCATATTGCATGGATCGTGCAATGTGACGGGGAAGTCATTTCTCTTTGGATCGAGGTTGAGCTTTCCTTTGCACACAAGGTCTTCCAGTAGTGTCATAGAACTTTCTCTCGGTATATTGATTTCCCCGTTTATAATACGGTCGGCTGTAACAGAGATAGCCTTATGGGCATGACCGCATTCTCCTATGACTATCTTCTTTACCCCCAGTTTCTTGGCGATCTGGGCATGTCTTACCGCTACTCTTGCAAACTGTACATCATCGTACCATAAGCCGTAATTGACGGCATCATACCCTAACAGATCACTGGAGAGTGTCCAGTTTAGTCCTGCTGCTTCGAATATAATGGCAAAAGCCATCGGATTTTCCGGCCACGATAGGAATTCACCGGCATTGTGGATAAGGAGTATGTCCGCCCCTTCCTTGTCCATGGGGAACTTTATGTCCAGCCCCGTTCTATCTTTGATGTCATCTTCCAGAAACTCTATGGTGTCCATTAATGCTACCGGCGTCAAACCCGTGCTTGATCCGGCCTTCAAATGCTTCATTGATCCTAACGTATGGATTTCGACAGGGGCAATACCCATTTCCTGGCTAAAGACCTTTCGGAGTTCATGGGTTATCAAACCGTTGTCAACACCGATGGGGCAGGTCTGGGCACACCGCCTGCACAGGGTGCACCTGTATGCCAGTTCGGCCAACCTTGCAACTGTCGTCCAGTTGAGATCGATGTCGTTGCCGCTGAATTTTGCAAAGGTCTTTCCGCCTTTTTTGATATATTTATTTACGATTGCCCGGAGGACCTCAGATCGGTAGGTAGGCCTATATATCTCTTGCTTTCCGCTTCCGATATAGATAGGACATGCCTCGTTGCAGGTCTGACATTTTGCACAGTACTCAAGAGAGAGGGTCAGGGGCTGCAAAAACGTCCAGTTATTCTCCTTTGTGAGCAGCTTTTCAAGGCCTGACAAAAACTTTCTGACGAGTTCCTCCTCTTCTGCCTTTGTTTCGGGTTTGGGTATACTAATGGCTAATACCCCGTCGAGTGATGCCTCATATTTATTCTTCTGAGCTTCTGTAAGTTGCTTAAAATCAGGATCAGAATCTGCCTTATCATAAGGGTATGGTAGTCTCATGAAGTCTGCCGGGTTGAGTTGAACCATCTGATCTGATGGTTTGCCAATATCTTTGAGCCTTATTTTTCCTGCCTTCATCTATTCAACCTCCTCTGTAGCGGTCTCAGCCCACGTTTTGCCTGGCTTCATATGAGGTGCCGACCAGCTTTGCTTGACGTTCAAGAGTTTGTTCACTTTTGCCTCAATGGTGCTTCCCCTCGTATTTATCCTGTCATCCCAACGCACTTCGTGCCACGTAAAGTACTTGCCAATGAAGTGAGTCATGTGGGTGAAGGGCAGATACATGATAAAAAGGGAGAGGAGTATTATATGGGCTACCAGACTTGAGCCACCAACAACCACAGGGCTGAATGTTATCAAACCTTTCATGTAATCCCTGGAGACGGTTAACCCTGAGTCATACGAAAACCATGCTATCAGCCCGGTTAAGAAAATGGCCAGAATGAACACCAGATTGAAGTAATCTATTGGTGCTGCAAAGGCTCTCAGGTCTTTATCGAAGGTTCTCCTTAGGAGTAAGCCAATGGCACCTATTGTACCCAGTATAAGGCCAATGGCACCAAAAATAATTGCCAGGGACTGGAGCAAGACAGGTATGGCACTTTGGGGCGATAAACCCGCAATGTTCGCTATAGCACCAATAAAGAGTAATCCGAGACAACCGATTACCATGTAAATCCCAAAATGAAAGGGGAATGATACATACCAGAGCTTTCTATTATCATGATACAGCGCCCTCACAAAAAGAATCTCCGGTATCATGAATTTAATTTGACTTAAACTTGATCTTTTAATGGGTTTTTCCCACCAGTTCAATTCTTCGAAATAAGAGCCCCCATATTCACGCCCCTTTTCATGGGGAACAGGATAAAGCTCCCATCTCACATGCAACGGCATCCTTAAGTACTTTATGATCTTTCCCAAAACAACCACGATGAAAACAGCCAAACCCAAATAAGACAGCATCAGTAACAACATTCTTTTACCTCCTGTTAATTAAATGAGCACATAAATTTGAGCGACATATGATTCAAACATAATCGCTTTTGAAGTCCATCAATACTCTATATCAAAATCTACTCTAGTCCTCCTCTATCTCTTCCCTTGGAGAAGGGAGAGATGCTGAGACAGAACGAATGGCTGAGTCATATCCCATCCGCTTCATCTTCCTCCATAATGTTGTGCGATTGATTCCCAATTCCTCTGCCGCTTTTTTGCGATTCCAGTCATTACGGCGGAGGGCTTCAAGAATAACATCTTTCTCAACCTCTCCCATAGTCCTCCCATTAATTTGGGGTATGACCACCTCGGAGCCCGCTCTTTGAACAACTCTGGCAGGAAGATCACCAAGACAAATCCTTTTTCCTTTAGCAAGAATATGGGCATGTTGAATGATATTCTCAAGTTCCTTTATGTTCCCCTGGTATAAATACATTTGAAGAACCTGAAGGGCATCTAAATCAATATCGTTAATTACCTTTTCACCTTTCTGATTCAAACGTTGTATATTTTGATGAGCCAAAAAAAGAATATCTCCTTTCCTTTCCCTGAGGGGAGGAAGTCGAATCTGAAAGACATTCAGCCAGTAATACAAGTTATCCTTAAACATTCCCTCCCTGACGCGATTTTCTAAATCTATTTCCGTAGCCGTGATGAGTCGGACATCCAGGGGCTCCGGTCTCTCAGCACCCAGAGGTTCATACTCCCCGTCTTCAAAAGCCCTAAAAAGCATAATCTGAAGGCTCTGAGGAAGGCAATCTATCTCATCCAAAAAAAGAGAGCCTCCATTTGCCCTTTCAATCCACCCGACAATATCTTCTTTAATATTATGAAGGCTATTAACACGGCAACCAAATAGCTCGAATGCCAACGCCTCTTCTGAAAATGCGCTGCAACTGATCTTGGCCATAGGATATCTATGCCGTTTGCTCAGTTTATGAATAGTTACAGCGATAAGTTCCTTTCCTACGCCACTCTCTCCCTGGATGATAACAGGTGCATCGCTCTCGGAAAGATCAGGAAGGATGGACAATATCTTCTTTATTCTCTTGTCCTTACCCAGTCTTTTTGCCAACTCAAAAGAAACTGAAGATTCGGGTAGGTCCTCCAGTATATTCTCAGGACTAACCTGGCTTTTGATTTTAGAATTCCGGGATGACATGAGGATTACACCTTAAATAAAACCTTAAATAAATACGCTACAAAACGGAATATAACAGAATTGTATATAACTAAGCAAGTAATATACCAATTATGGAATTAAACCTTAACTGCTTAATATTATTGGAGATTAATAAATAGAGGTGATTATAATGGGGAGACTGCGAGGGAATAAATGTTGCAACAAATGTAAACTATTCATTGTATCATGTTGAATTAACTAAGCATACTTAATTAGCAACTATATGAAACATAAAGGTTCATCCTGTTCAACAATTCTGGATCATGATATAAGTTCTAACTTCTTTAATTTCCTCCAGAGGGTTGTCCTGCTCAAACCCAGTTCATCGGCAGCCTTTTGCCGGTTCCATTGGCACCTGCGAAGGGCATCAAGGATGGATTCTTTTTCCATCATTTCCAGCTCGGATATAGACGTCTTTGATAGTGAGGTCTTAACTTTAGGCTTGTTCTTGTCGAGCAGATAGGAAGGTAGATGTTCCACATCTATTGTATTCTTCTTGCAAAGTATAAATCCATGTTCTATGGTATTCTCGAGTTCTCGGATATTACCTGGAAAATTATAATTAAAAAGGATTTCGTGTGCCCGGTTGGAGAGCTGTTTGATGTTTTTTTGCATCTTCTTGTTGAATTTTTCAATGAAATGTTCCACCAGTAAAGGGATGTCCTCTTTCCGTTCTCGGAGGCCCGGCACATTGATCTGAATGACATTGATCCGATAGTAAAGGTCATCTCGAAAATGCCCCTCTTGAACACGTTGGAACAGGTCCTTGTTAGTGGCTGTGATTACCCGTACATCTGCCTTGAGGGGTTCATTACTTCCCAGGGGGTAGTACTCACCATCCTGAAGGACTCTCAGGAGCTTGACCTGAAGTTCATAGGATAGATCACCTATTTCATCCAGAAATATAGTCCCGCCTTCTGCCATGGCAAATCGGCCAGGCTTATGCTGTCTGGCATCTGTGAAGGCGCCCTTCCTGTATCCGAAGAGTTCTGACTCCATAAGGGTATCCGGAATGGCTCCACAATTGACAGTAACATAAGACTTATCTTCCCTTTTGCTGAGGTCGTGGATTGCCCTGGCTATTAGTTCTTTTCCTGTGCCACTTTCCCCATATATAAGAACGGTAGAATCACTTATAGCAATATCCTTAAGGTGATTAAAAATCTTCATCATTTTAGCATCTTTACTGATGATATTCTTAAAGGAATAGAGTCCATTAACCTCCATTTTGTAGGCCCTGATCTCGGAGAGGTCCCGAAAGGTCTCTACTGCACCTACAATTTTACCGTCCTTATCCTCTATGGGAGCAGTGCTGATACTTACAGGAATCTCGTGTCCTTTCCGGGTAGCGATATTCACTTCAAAATCTATGATACTCTCCCCTGAAGCCATAGTTTTGGTTAGGGGGCAATTCTCTACTTGGCAGAGTTCTGTCTTAAATATGTCATAACAGTGTCGGCCCAGGACATTTTCTTTCGTAAAGCTTGTAATCCTTTCAGCCGCCCGGTTAAACCAGAGGATCTTCTTTTGCTTATTGACTGTAAATACACCATCAGCTATATTATCTAGAATCGTCCTACAGGGGGCAGGACAGTCCTTTCCCATACATTCCAACGCATTTTGAAAACAATACTCAAATTCCTTTATCATTGCTCATTCCTCTTATTCAACGTTAATCGTCTTCACTGGTAAATACAGAAGTAGCACCCGTAGCAGAACCTGGAACTCATCATTGCCTGAGATTTGCATAACCTATCGGGAGCTTTGAAGAAGTACCCTGAGAGCAAACATCTTGCAACAGTTCACAGCGGTCAGGTGTCAGCATTCAGCAATTATTTTCCAAAACTTCTGCTGTCCTATTTCAGCAGTTGGTATAACTTATGTAATCCATCCTGATCACTGTTCACTGATCCCTGTAAACTGCTTGGAGTGAGCTTAGATGGGTCAAAATTTATCCCGTTGAAAAACGGGAAATGTATGCTGAAGCGAAAAGAGGTACTTTTGCAAAGCTCTCTTATAGAAAACTATTGAAGAATTATCTTAATTTTTTCTTTGATCATTGTCAAGAAATTACACTGCAAAAATTACTTGACAATACCTTTGCTTTACTATAAATTTGTGCATAGTTAAAACTTTGTATACCTTCCGATGGAGTTTTCCAAAAAAGCAGCTGTTACATTTGAGGTCTTAATAACGCCCCATAGACTCGCCTTTTGTGGAGCTAATCCCTCTAAAGATAATACTGCATATTCCATGAAAAGTTACATACTAATATTAATATGAGCTGTCTATATCCGCTATGGTTTAGTTAATTTAAATCAAGGGTTTTGGGGGTATATTAACCCGCTGGTGAG
>PFIF01000098.1:5985-8814 GCA_002782605.1 Deltaproteobacteria bacterium CG_4_8_14_3_um_filter_43_13
AGTGGGCCTGAATTTAAGAGACCTGAAAGAAAAAAAGATCAGTGAATTGACGAAACTGGCAAAACAACTACACATTGAAGGGGCTAATTTCCTGAGCAAGCAAGAGTTGATCTTCGCCATACTTCAAGCTGAGACTGAAAAAAACGGGTTGATATACGGAGAAGGGGTACTAGAAACCCTGCCGGATGGCTTCGGCTTCTTAAGGGCTCCTGACTATAGCTATTTGCCCGGACCAGATGATATCTATGTCTCACCTTCCCAGATTAGAAGATTCAACCTCTTAACCGGTGACACAGTTTCAGGCCAAATAAGGCCACCAAAGGACAGCGAGAGATACTTTGCTCTTCTTAAGGTAGAATCTGTTAATTTTGAAGACCCTGAAGCATCCAGGGAAAAGATTCTTTTCGACAATTTAGTTCCCCTTTATCCCCAGGATAAAATTAAGTTGGAAGCCAATCCTGAGAATCTTTCCACAAGGATAATGGACTTATTGACCCCTATAGGAAAAGGACAGAGGGGATTGATTGTTTCACCCCCTCGAGCCGGTAAGACGATGCTTCTTCAGAGCATAGCCAATGCTATTACAACCAATCATAAAGAAATAATCCTGATAGTCCTTTTGATAGATGAGCGGCCGGAAGAGGTTACAGATATGCAACGCTCAGTGGATGGGGAGGTGGTTAGTTCCACTTTTGACGAACCGGCTCAGAGACACGTACAGGTTGCCGAGATGATTATCGAGAAGGCGAAAAGACTTGTAGAACACAAGGGAGATGTTGTTATTCTCCTTGATAGCATTACCAGGCTGGCAAGGGCATATAATGCTGTAGTTCCACCAAGTGGAAAAGTCCTTTCCGGAGGAGTAGATTCCAGCGCCCTCCATCGTCCAAAGAGGTTCTTTGGGGCAGCAAGAAACATCGAGGATGGAGGAAGTCTTACTATTATTGCTACAGCTTTGATTGATACCGGCAGCAGAATGGACGAAGTTATATTTGAAGAATTCAAGGGTACAGGCAATATGGAGATACATTTGGATAGAAAGTTGAGTGACAGAAGGATATTTCCTGCCATGGATATCAATCGTTCCGGCACAAGAAAAGAGGAACTCCTTATCTCCAAAGAAGATTTGAATAGGATATGGGTTCTTAGAAAGGTACTTCAACCTTTGAATCCTATTGATGCAATGGAGTTTCTTATAGATAAGATTTCAGGGACCAAAACCAACGCAGAGTTTTTGGATTCTATGAATAAGTAGAACCCGATTTTTCTTGTAAAATAGTCCGCCTCTGGCGGATTAAAAACCCTTGAAGACTCTCAAGGAAAGGCTTAATTTCGTATAGTCTGGAGGAAGATAGATGAAAAAAGGAATTCACCCCGAGTATTCTCCAACAAACATCAGGTGTGCTTGTGGGAGTACTATTGAGACAAGGTCAACAAAAAAGGACATAGTTGTAGAAATTTGTTCCAAATGCCATCCCTTTTTCACAGGGAAGCAAAAACTGATAGATCCTGCCGGAAGAGTAGAAAAGTTTAAAAGGAAATATGGTATGAAATGAAAATAATCCAAAAAATCAATTCATAAATCTATAGGAAGTTCTGAACTGTGTTGCAAAAACTCGAAACATCTGAGACAAGATACCTGGAATTGGATAGGCTTTTAAGTAATCCTGAAGTACTTAAAGATCAAAAGAGATATAAACAGATTGCCAGAGAGCATTCAGATCTATCTGAAATAGTTGAATTGTACCGTAATTATAGAAGGATTAATGATGAAATAGAAGAAAACAAGATATTGCTTGATGAGGACGACGAAGAAATTAGAGAACTTGCAAAATCGGAAATACATGTCTTAAAGCAAAAGTTTTCTGAGTTTGAAAAACGGTTAAGAATCCTGCTCATCCCTAAAGATCCTAATGACGGCAAAAACATATTCCTGGAGATTAGAGCCGGTACAGGAGGTGATGAAGCCAGTCTATTTGCCGCTGTTTTATTTAAAATGTACTGTAAATATGCGGAGGTGAATAACTGGAAGATTGATATTATGGATCGAAACGTTACTGGAATGGGCGGCTTCAAGGAGATTATTGCGCTTATAGAGGGGAAAGGGGTATACAGTAAGTTAAAATATGAAAGCGGTGTTCACCGTGTCCAGAGAGTTCCTTCTACCGAGGCACAAGGAAGGATTCATACCTCTACCGTAACAGTAGCAATCCTGCCAGAAGCTGACGAGGTAGAAGTCCAGATAGACCCAAATGATTTAAAGATCGATGTCTTTCGTTCTTCGGGGCCAGGAGGACAGAGTGTAAATACTACTGATTCTGCAGTTCGAATAACCCATCTTCCAACTGGTTTAGTAGTTACCTGTCAGGATGAAAAATCACAGCATAAGAATAAAGCAAAGGCATTAAGGGTACTCAATGCCCGACTTTTAGATAAATTGAGTGAAGAGCAAAAGTCAGAAATCTCTGAGGCTCGAAAAAATCAGGTGGGTACTGGAGAACGAAGCGAAAGGATTAGAACCTATAATTTCCCTCAAGGAAGAATTACTGACCACAGAATCGGACTGACCCTATACAAATTAGATAAAGTCCTGGAGGGGGATATTGACGAGATTATTGATGCCTTAACTACCCACTATCAAGCTGAAGCCATAAAGTCCAGACAATAAAATCCCCTGAACCAATTCTCCCCCTTAATAATAATCTGGTTTGTATTTTGTAACGCAAGGATTATGGACTTATAAAAAGTCAAATTGGGGATGGCAAAGTAAAAAGCTCCAGATGCAAGGCGCGCAAATCCTGAGGAGTGAGGCGTACTTAGGGGTACGCC
>PFIF01000030.1 GCA_002782605.1 Deltaproteobacteria bacterium CG_4_8_14_3_um_filter_43_13
ACAGCACATCTATAACTTGACGCAGTTCTGAAAAATAGTCGAAGGGTTTGCTTAACAAAACGAGCAGATCAATGTCACTCATTGAGTCAGCTTGGTTGCGTGCTACAGACCCATACAGAATCAGACCCTTGAGCTGAGAACCATAATGGCTTTCAAGAGCCGCTTTGCATTTTCTCACTACTTCACTTATTGTTGCCATTTGAATCACCCTCTTTCAATTCGCGTCGCGCGCCTAACGTAAAGATAACCCGCCGGGCCACGGAAATGGCCCCACCACACGAAGGAGTCCCCGGTCGGGTTGATTGACTGGTTAGCCGGTCTTTGAAATCAAGTCCCCTTCAATATACCGATGAATTATGCCGGAAATGAGAGTTTGATAGGGGATGCCCATTTCGATGGCTTTCTTTTGAATGCCCTGATAATCATGATCATAGAGACGTATGGTAATTCGTTTGTCTTTTACTAACGTCTTTCGTGCCGTTGCCTTGATTGCCTCAATTTCCCTTTTTGTTGGGGTGGAAAGAGCCATTTTCCCTTTCTCGTAAGCATCAACAATAGCTTTTTCTTCCTTATCGTATTTCATGTGTTAGCCCTCCTGCTCGTCCTTGTATGCCCTGGTTGCCTTTCTGCTGGGAATAATCGTTTTCAAAAAAACGTAGTCCTTTTCAACAACATGAGGAACAAGATAAATGTAGTCTTCTACAATGACGAAGTATATTCTTTGCCCGGGGTAGTTCTCCTGGTCGGGATGATCTGCAAGTTTCCATACATCACCTTGAGATAGATGAAAGACTATTTTCTCGAATGAGATATTTCTTTCTCGTTTTAACCACTCATTCTTTTGCGGGTCCCATTCATATCTCATATTTGAATTGTACATCATTTGTGTGTACAGATCAAGTTCGTGTCAATTCAGTTTCGATGAGGATAACGGTGAGCTGACCGGCGGTGGCGCGAGCTTGCTGCCCGCCTTACAATTATTGAACTGTAAGTTATATTTTGTAGAAATTCTAAACCTGTAAATATTTTTTGTCAATCAGAATTTGACGGAATGTTAGTAACACATCTTTTGTAACTGCTCAGGCACAAAGTGGCAAAGGTACATAGGCACAAAGCAGATCAGTGTCGTTTCGTTGTTTTTTCCTTCTTTGTGCCTTTGGTACTCTGTGCCTTTGCGCCTGCCTGAATAGTCAACATCTTTTAACCAAATGGGGGAAAGAGTAAGGATAGTTGCTGAACTGGCCACAGGCTACCGCCTTGTTAAATAATCGTTGACTAAATTTTAAATATTTAATAGAATTACAACATATCTGGAATTAGAATACTCATATAGTGAGCGGGCATAGCTCAGTTGGTAGAGTACAAGCTTCCCAAGCTTGGTGTCGCGGGTTCGAATCCCGTTGCCCGCTCCACTTTTAATCAAAGAGGAAACCTAATAGGCTATGGGTTCATTTCTTAAATCAAACATTTTTTTCTTGCAACTTATGGAATTTTGCGTTATTTTTTAAATGTCAATTTATTAAAGTTCACTAAAAGTGGGCTTAAAGCCCACTTTTTTATTATAAAAGGGGTTTTAGTGTAACCCCAACCCCCAAATGAGCAACAATGTCTGCTGATATTCTGGAATCTGTAAGGAAGATAGTAGAGCCGATTGTTATATCTGAGGGCATGGAACTTGTGCACATTGAGTACAGGAGAGAAAGAAGGGGGTGGGTTTTAAGGCTTTATATCGATAAAGAGGGAGGAGTAACAATAGATGATTGTTCTAATATTAGCGGACAGACAAGTCATCTGGTGGATATAGACGAGCTGATTCCACATTCCTATGTGTTGGAGGTTTCTTCTCCTGGGCTCGGCAGACCATTGAAAAGAAAAGAGGATTTTGTAAAACATAAAGACAGACTGGTTAGGTTTAAAGTAGACGATCCAATAAGTAGATGGAAGCATTTCAAAGGTAGGCTTTTGGATTATAAAGATGGGGTGGTAAAAATTAAGGTTGGAGATGAAATTATCAATTTGCCTTTCGATAAGATATCGGAAGCCAATTTAATATACAAGTTCTAATCGTAACTACTCAGGTAGGCACAAAGGCACAGAGCACCAAAGGCACAAAGTCGAGAGATATGGAGAGAATGAGTTGTTTAAGTTCCTATAAGATGTTTACAAAGCGGTACTTGTCCGCCAGAGGCGGGCTGCATTCCGATCGTATTCCTTCAACTTTGTGCCTATGTGCCTTTGCCTCTTTGTGCCTGAATAGTTACTTCTAATCCATACTTAAATGACCCAAAATAAGGGAGATTAAAAAGTGATTTCGGATCTGACCCGTTTGATTGATGAAGTTGGAAAAAGCAAGGGGATTAACAGGGGAATACTTATAGAAGCTTTGGAATCTGCTATGTTGACAGCAGCCAAAAAGAGATTTGGTCCCTATCAAGACATTGAAGCCAATTTTAATGAGGAACTGGGTGAAGTTGAACTGTTTGAATTTAAAACTGTAGTGAATGAGGTTAAAGACCTACGTGTAGAAATATCTTTTGAAGAAGCTGTTGAACTGGATCCTGGAGTTGAGATTGGTGATAGCCTTGGTATAAAAATGGATGTAGGTACATTTGGCAGGATATCGGCTCAAACTGCTAAGCAGGTTATAATCCAAAAGGTTAGGGATGCCGAGAGAGAGAATGTTTATAACGACTACAAAGGTCGTAAGGGGGAACTGGTTAATGGTATTATCCATCGTATTGACAGAAACAACATAATTGTTAACTTGGGAAGAGCAGAAGCTATCCTTCCACCCCATGAGCAGGTGTCAAAAGAGGTCTATACTCAGGGGAACCGAATTAAAGCCTATATCTTGGACATTCTCAAGTCTTCCAAGGGGCCACAGATCATTCTTTCGAGGACCCACCCAGGATTGCTTATAGGGCTATTTGGGGTTGAAGTTCCAGAGATTTCTGAGCAAATTGTGAAGATTAAAGGCGCTGTGAGGGAACCGGGTAGCAGAGCCAAAATAGCGGTTTACTCGGGGGATTTGGACGTTGATCCAGTCGGTGCTTGCGTAGGTATGAAGGGTTCTCGAGTACGAAGTGTTGTACAAGAATTGCATGGAGAGAAGATAGATATAGTTCCATGGAGTGATGATCCAGCTAAATTTGTATGTAATGCTTTGTCTCCTGCAGAGATTTCTGAAGTGATAATTGATGATGTAGCGAGGACAATGGAGGTCATTGTTGCCGATGATCAGTTATCTTTGGCTATTGGGAAGAAAGGACAAAATGTACGTTTGGCTGCCAGACTTACAGGGTGGAAGATAGATATCAAGAGTGAATCAAAAGTTGCTGGAATTTCAGAAGATATACATAAGTCTCTTATTGATATTCCTGGAATAGGCTATTCTACAGCAGGTGCTTTATTTAATAGGGGGTTTTTTTCAGCATATGACATTTTTAGTGCAAGTATTGAGGAGCTTACCAAGGTAGAGGGTATAGGTGAGAAAAAAGCCGATAGACTTAAAAAAACCGCTGAAGAATACTTGAAACAAAAGGAATTAGAAAAAAGTGGTGAGGTCTCGACAAAAGATATGTCGGTAGCAAGCGGAGAGGAAGATGAGGCAAAGTAGAACTATATTCCTTTTGGGGGGATAGAATGGTTAGAGTGTATGAGTTGGCTCAAGAATTGGGGATGACAAACAATGAATTCATTGATGAACTCGCAAAGCTGGGCATAGAGGCTAAGAGCCACATGAGTTCTATTGAGGAAGAAAAAGTTGAGGTGATTAAAAATCGTCTTACTGGAGTTAAAGCTCAGGAACTTATTGAAAAGAGGGTAAAGCCTACGGTTATTCGGAGAAGAATGAAGAAGATAGAACCAGACATTGAAACGTTAGATGCCGAGGCTAGGAAAGCTGAATTACCAAAGGTTGAAGAACCTTTGCCGCAAGTGGCTCCTCCTTCAACTGCACCAGAAGAAATTGTCGAAAAAAGGGAAGAACTTATCGAAGGAAAAGCGATTGAACCAGGAAAAGTGGTACCTGAACCCGTTAGTATTGAAACCGAGCTTCCCATGAGGAAGAAGGATTTAAAAAGACTTGCGGAAATAGAAGAGGATGAAGATCAGGCGAGGGTAAAACCTGGTAAAAAAGTGACAAAGAGAGAGGCTGAAGACCCAATAAAGTTAAAGCCCTCCAGAAGGAAGGTAATTTATAAGAAGAAGGAAGACCGTACAACGAAGGATTTATATGAAAAGGAAGATGTTCTTGAACCTTCTAGGGGCACAGCGGTAAAGAAAGGACCACCTAAGCGGATAAAGAAGAAGACAGAGATTACTATTCCAAAGGCAATTAAGAGAAAGATAAGGATATTGGAAACTATTACGGTTAATGAACTGGCTAAGAAGATGGGAATTAAGGTGGGTAATGTGATAAAGAAGTTGTTGGACTTGGGAGTTGTTGCAACGATTAATCAACCTTTGGATATTGACACCGCCTCCTTAATTGCCAGTGAGTTTTCTTACTCTGTTGAAAGTATACCAATAGATGAAGATATTTTGGAAAAAGAGGAAGATGCCCTTGAGGAATTAGTGCATAGGCCGCCTGTGGTTACTGTAATGGGGCACGTAGACCATGGGAAAACCTCTCTTTTAGACGCTATACGTGAGACTAATGTCATAGGCAAAGAAGCAGGCGGTATTACACAGCATATAGGAGCCTATCACGTAAGTCTCCCAAAAGGTGACATAGTATTTTTAGATACCCCGGGCCACGAAGCCTTTACAGCGATGCGGGCTAGGGGGGCGCAAGTTACCGATATTGTAGTTCTGGTAGTGGCGGCGGATGATGGTGTGATGCCTCAGACAGTTGAGGCTATAAACCATGCAAAGGCTGCTGGTGTGACATTGATGGTGGCAATTAATAAAATTGATAAACCCAATGCAGACATTGAGAGAGTGAAGAGAAGCCTCATGGAATATGGACTTGTCCCAGAAGAGTTGGGGGGAGACACTGTCTTTGTGGAGGTTTCTGCTAAGAAAAAGCAGGGTATAAATGACATCCTGGAGCTTATCCTATTACAGGCTGAACTATTAGAATTAAAGGCCAATCCTAACAAGGCAGCCAAGGGAGTTGTGATTGAGGCGAAACTGGATAAAGGTAGGGGCCCGGTAGCTACTGTACTTATTAAAGAAGGCACCTTAAAGGTCAGTGATCCCTTTGTAGTTGGAGTAAAATTTGGGAAGATAAGGGCGCTGATTAACGAAAATGGAGAAAAGGTAACACAAGTGGGGCCAGCTATGCCCATAGAAATTATCGGACTTTCTGGAGTGCCCGAGGCAGGGGACAGCTTTATTGTAGTTGATGACGAGAAGAAAACAAGACAGGTTGCATTGTTCAGACAGCAAAAGAAAAGGGAGTCTGAACTTGTTAAAACGAGCAAAATTGCATTGGAGAACCTTTATGATAAGATTCAAGAGGGGTATGTAAAAGAACTGAATATAATTGTCAAGGCAGATGTACAGGGTTCGATCGAGGCTCTTCTGAAGGCATTAAATGAACTGAGTACTGATGCTATAAAGTTACATGGTATTCATGCCTCCGTTGGCGGTATAGTAGAGTCTGATGTGATGTTAGCCTCTGCTTCAAATGCAATAATCATTGGTTTTAATGTTAAATCAGATACAAAGGTTCAGCAAATTGCTGAACAAGAAAAGGTGAGTATCAGGTTTTATAGTATTATATATGATGTAGTATCCGATA
This sequence comes from Deltaproteobacteria bacterium CG_4_8_14_3_um_filter_43_13, assembly GCA_002782605.1. Classification (GTDB taxonomy): domain Bacteria; phylum Desulfobacterota; class UBA8473; order UBA8473; family UBA8473; genus UBA8473. The sequence continues at coordinate 5,747 of PFIF01000030.1, forward strand.
TGAAGAAAGCCATGGAGGGCTTATTAGAGCCAACCCTGGAGGAGAAGACATTAGGAAGGGCAGAGGTAAGAAGCACATTTACTATATCCAGGACTGGGACTATAGCCGGTAGTTTTGTTCTAAATGGAAAGATTGTAAAGGGTGAGCATGCTCGTTTATTACGGGATGATGTAGTAATTCACGATGGAAAGATATATTCATTAAAGAGATTTAAGGACGATGTAAAAGAGGTTGAATCTGGTTATGAATGCGGGATAGGAATAGAAAATTTTAATGATTTGGAGGTAGACGATATTATTGAATCATATACTTATGAAAAGGTTTTAGCAACCCTGTGATTTGAGACTAAACATGGGCTCATAATTACTCAGGTAGATAGACTGAAGGTGGAAGACTGTTAGGGCACTTTAGCCTTCAGCCTAAACACCTGAGTAGTTACTACGCAAGAAGATGGTTATCGGTGTTTGCCGTTTGGATATTATGATACACGACAACTCTTCCCTGAAAGGGAAGCGCCAGGCTTTAAAACGGGTCATTGATAGGGTTAAACAGAAGTTCAATGTATCCATAGCAGAGGTAGGGGAGAACGATAAGTGGCAAAGAGCGCAGGTGGGTTTTTGTGTGGTGGGTAATGATAAAAGATATGTCAATTCTTCTTTAGACAAGATAGCTAACTTTATCAATGACCTGAGAGTTGTGGATCTACTCAACTCAGAGATAGAGATACTGGATTTTTAATATAACCCTAACACTGGGGATTTTTAATGGATTACAAAAGGGCTGATAGGGTTTCTGACCTCCTTAGAGAAGAAATCGCTCAAATCTTATTAAAAGACATTAAAGATCCAAGGATTGGTTTTGTGACAATTACTGACGTTGAAGTTACTGATGACCTTCGTCAGGCAAGGGTATTCTTCAGTATGGTTGAGAGTGATAGAGAACTGGAAAAGACTACAAAGGGGCTAAATAGCGCATCCGGTTATATTAAAAAGAAATTGGGAAAGAGGTTGAGAATGCGTTATATCCCAGATATTGTCTTTAAATTTGATAGTTCATTAAGGTATGGAAGCCATATTGATAGTATCCTTGAAGGCTTAAAAAGGACCGTCTCTGACTGATGAAATGGAAGCGAAAATAGTCGAAGAGATAAAGAGGAACAAAGCCTTCCTGATTGCCTCCCATATTAATCCAGAAGGTGATGCCATAGGTTCAGCCCTCGCCCTGGCAATTTCCTTAAAGAATATTGGCAAAGAGGTAACGGTTTTTAATCAGGACCCCATCCCTCGGAATCTCCAATTTCTGCCTATGAGTGCGGAGATTATTCATGAGATAGACGGGTCTCTTAGTTTTGATGCCGCTTTTGTTTTAGACTGTGGCGGCCTTGATAGGGTAG
>PFIF01000070.1:0-16914 GCA_002782605.1 Deltaproteobacteria bacterium CG_4_8_14_3_um_filter_43_13
CTACGGTATTACGAGCAGATAAGGATGTCAAGGCAAAAAAGGCGAGAGTTGGTGTCCGCTACCTTTGATCCAGAAGGCTACTTTAAAACCTTTTTTCGAGCTTCAAGGTTCCTACTCCCAGATACATAGAAGCTATGACAAGGGACAAGTTTCAATCCACGCTCCCGCACGGGGAGCGACTTCCATACTTCTCGGGGCGGCACGTCCTCCAGGAGTTTCAATCCACGCTCCCGCACGGGGAGCGACGCCGTCCGTGGTCCCGTCGCTTTTAGGTGTGTATGTTTCAATCCACGCTCCCGCACGGGGAGCGACGGGAGCTTCTTTCCCCCTGCCAGCATGTTTCGCGGTTTCAATCCACGCTCCCGCACGGGGAGCGACACCGGTCGACGACAAGGTCGTTGCGATCCTTACCGTTTCAATCCACGCTCCCGCACGGGGAGCGACTGCAACTGTATGCTGTTTATTAACGCCCCGCTTGTGTTTCAATCCACGCTCCCGCACGGGGAGCGACTGATCTGATATCCTTGGCTCGCTGCGTCCATTTAGTTTCAATCCACGCTCCCGCACGGGGAGCGACATAGTCTTGTAAAGAAGATACAGCCTCTTGAGGAGTTTCAATCCACGCTCCCGCACGGGGAGCGACTCAGCTCCGCAGGCAAAGCGCTCGAAAAAGAAGAGGTTTCAATCCACGCTCCCGCACGGGGAGCGACTGTATTCCTGTAACCTTTTAAAATTCAACTAATTTTTTCTGTATTTTTGCGGACGACACTTTCTCGCCCATAAAATTGTCTGCTCTTGACTCCATAGCCTCTAAATGCATTAGTAATTTCAACATGTTATCCTCATTGCGAATCCCTCGGCAAAACTGGGTGACCTTCAGGTTCGCAGACCACTTTTAAATAATTAACGGTCCCTCCTGATCGAAGGCCTTCTTAGCGCCTATATGTTCAACCCGTCTTTTCCAATTTGAACCGAGAAAATAAAACCGCAGACTATCATCCTCCGGATCAATTTCATCAATCAGCCTTTGGCGAAGAAATGCCCATTGTGCCGGATCTACAATGCACTCAAAAACCGAAAACTGAACTCTTTGCCCATAATCCTCGCAGGCCTTTGCTACACGATGCAAACGCCTTGATCCGCCAGGTTTCGAGGCAGCCACATCGTAGGTCACCAGCACAAACATAGCTCACTTCTCCTCATTTCCAGATAAACGGTGGGTATCCATCCATGTCTCCCCGCAGATAACGGGCAAATAACATGGCCTGAATGTGAAACAACAATCCAATCGTTATCTTCTCTTCGATAAAAGGGTGCATGATCTCTTCCTGCTTCCGGTTCTGATAAGAAACCAAAACTTCCTTCCGCGTTTCATCGGACATTGTTACGGCACCGGTATCTGCTTTTTTGAATCCTTTTTTTTGAACCTGTTTCAGGTTAATCAATGAAAGGGTTAACCTGTCGGCAATAAACGGCCTCAATTCCTCCATCATATCCAGCGCCAGACCTGGCCGGCCAGGACGATCACGGTGAAGAAAACCCACTGCCGGATCCAATCCCACAGTTTCAAGAGCCGAACGAACATCGTGCATGACCATTGTATAGAGGAAGGAAAGCAGACAATTCACATTATCGAGCGGCGGTCTGCGATTCCTCTCTTCGAATACGAAATCTTCCTTTTGAGCGGTAATGAGATGGTTGAAGACACTGAAATAAATGTGCGCCATATCGCCTTCCATTCCCCGGAGCACATCAAGATTATCTTCTGATTTGATACGGGTTAACGTTTTGCTCAATCGTTGCGATGCCCTGCTTATCGCTTCAGTATCAATTTTGTCAGAATGATCTCTAAGCGCTCTTTGTAACACCGTGCGGCAGTTAGCCAGCTTTCCGGTCAATAATGCTCTTGCGACCTCCGCTGAGGCTTTCAGATCATCAGCGCGCCTGTATTGCTCCCTGCGCAATAAAACATTCCCTGATACCGGACCTTGCACCCTTGCCAGGAATCGCCCATACTCTGACAAAAAACTGATACCCACACTGTTTTCAGCACAAAATCCCATAAGAAACGGACTGCAGGAGACATTCCCAAAGCAGACAATCCCACCTATCGTATGGACAGGAATGCGCAGCTTAATTTCCTTTTCCACTTTGACCACTACAGTTTCTCCCTCTTTCGAGAGATACGCTCCCTGGGTGGTTACAAAAAGTGTATTAAGATGTCTTTTCATACTCCCTCAACATGCTCCCTAAATAACGTTTTACTGAACTCCTTTTCCCAATAGTCTTTGGCATGCAAAGCTGAAAAAGGGAACAGTTATCACATTTCAGCTTATAAACCGGCCTGGGGGTTTCACCCGATGCGATCAGCTCGTGAACCTGTTTTGCAGTTTCCTCAGTTTCCCGCCTCAATTTTTCGTCAAAGATGACCTCGTGGCGGCGGTGGATTTTCCCATAATACAGAGCACCGCGCATAACTTCGAGCTCAAGCATCTCTTCAAGGCATAAAGCCTGAGCGCAGAGTTGCACCGCATCGCAGCTATCCGGCTTTGGTTTCCCCCGCTTGTACTCCACCGGAAATGGCTGCCATTTATTTTCACCAGGCACTCGATGAAACTCAATGACATCAGCTACCCCGCTTAATCCCAGCCGAAGCGAGCGGAGAGCAATCCCGCGCTCAATCCGCACCTCACCCCGGCTTTCCGAATCCTGCTCATGAACCCGTTCATGGAGGATGTGGCCTTCCGCCGTGAGGCGATTCTCCTCCCAGACTTGCTCTATGTGGATCAAAGCACATTGCCTTTCACAAAAAACAAAGTGCTGAAGAGCAGAAAGCATAATAAGATCATCTTCATTATAAGTCTTATTAGTCATATATTACCTATTTCCCGCTTTTACGCATTTGAGATCGGGTGCGATAGAGCCTTTCTGTGAAGCCACCTTCTTTTAAGAACTCTTTTTCCAAGGCGCGCAGTTGCTGATCGAGAAGGTAGTTTGCCTGGTGGATTACACAAATTAAAGTGTTTGCGGCAATTTCAGGAGGCGAAGCCTCCACGTAAGCCTTGTAAGTCATATAAGACCTATCCTTCCGATAGCAAAGTGCCCTGACCTCCTTTGCCTTTGGATGCTCCTTTCCCCAAAGGGGCAGCCCTTTTTGGCGAAGATAGTCCTGAAAATCCAGCAGCAATTCTTCCAAGCTTGCCCGCGCCACGCCAATGAGCTTGAGTTCGAATTTTTTGGAAGTACCTGAGGCCATGCTGCCTTCAGCAATGTTTTGCTTTCCGCTTCTGGCTGCCTGCACCATCTGGTCATGCGTGCGGGAGCGGCGGTCAATGAAGCGGTTGCAAAACACCACAGTGGCATCGTAAACAATTTCGGCCATCTGATAGGATTGCAGGGTTTGATAGCCGCCATGGGGCGGAATGAGCTGCTGGAATTCTTTTGGGTTAGTCATTCTGCGTTGTACCTTTTAAGGTTTCTTCTTCATGCACCAATTTTTTTAACTTGATGTTCAACGCTTCTAACCCTTCTTCATCAATGTGTATTTTGTAGTCACTGTAACTTCTTGCAGACTCATCTTTATTTTTCTTTCCCTCTCTCTTTTCCTCTCTAATTCTGCTAAATAATTTATGTGAAGGCGCATTGCCTCTTTTGGTGTCATGCGAGAAAATATAGAGCCCTTTCGTTGCCATCCTACCGCGAGCAGCAGCAGTATCGTTATTGAACATCCATTCCAAGGCTTCCCAAAGGTTTTCGAGATCATCCGATGAAACCGTGTATTGATCTGGATCATCTTTATTTGTCTTTGGTTTTAATGCAAAGTACGGATTGTAAAAACCATAAGCCACATATAATGCATACGGCACGGTGGGTTTACGGGCCATCTCGGTTTCTTTTCTCTTTTTATCTTCCTCTTTTGTGACTGCCTTTCTCGTGATGGCGTTATCGAGCCTGAAAATAGGATCGACCGACTTGGCAAAAGTTACCTGGAGCGGCCCACGCACCTGACCGGCGTTAAGGCCCGTTGAAAGAACGGCACCGAACATTCTTATGTCGTAATATTTCTCAATCATTTTCTTTTGAGTACTCATTCTGTCCTCGATAGTAAGAATGTCTTTGTCGACACTTTCTTTAAGCTTTGTTGCAACATCATTCAGCTTCTTTTTCAGTTCCTTATCTTCCACTTTGGCAAATGCCTTCTTTATCTCTTTTTCTTTCCGGGATTCTCCCAAATAGGTTAAGATATTTCCATCAAGGTCAAAATTTTCCGGACTTTCTGACTGAAACCATTCAATGATTTGTTCATCTTCCAGCGAGTATTGCGGTTGCTTCACTCCAACTTCTGCGGCAGCATCAGAAATAAGCCTGTTCAACGCCGTTTCGCTTTGTATAAAGATGGGCGTGCCCTTTGTAATCTGAAGATAGTCCCTAACTTTGCGCTTTAAACATACATCGGTAATAATGCCGTGCATGGTTTCAGGGTCAATGCGTGGCAGATTTCCAGCATCGGGATCGCCGTTTGGGTTGCCGTCCTCGACATCAAATAGCAATACAAAATCATGTCTTCTTGCGGGATCAGTATGAATATCATTGCTCATTTTCTTCCTCCTTATTGGTATTCTATTTTTTAGTAGGTCTTCCTTCACTAAACTTGGCCCGTTGATGATAAAAACCAAGCGAAAACTCGGCTTGTCCTTCCAGCGAAAGTGTTTTAGGATAGCCCCCTGTCTGATCAATAGTCGATTGGACTGATTCCATCAAGGCCTCCAAATCCATGTAGCCAAGTTGCTGCTTACGTATCTTGGGAAAGTGGTCAGTCGTAGCTCTTCTTATCAGTGTTCCAAAAACTGAAACCGGTGCGGATGAAGCAGAACCGTAGAACCTGTCGACGAGAGTGGTGTTTATTTTCCATCTTGATGCCCGTAGTTGCGCTTCTTCGAGAATCGATAGAAGCATGCCGCAAAGATACCCAGGGGTGTTTCGGTTTGTGTCAAGCGTTTCCATTTCTGTCATTCTCTCCTTTCTATGAGTTAAGAACATCTTTAAGGTTGCCATAACAACATGTTGTATATCCGGTTTCTCGAAAATCTTCATATTCCTCATGCACATCACAGCCGCCTCAAGAAGAGCGGATGGAGGCGGTTCTCCCAAATAAGCTGTTCTCAATAATTGACGGCTTATGTTGGGATTAGCTATCTCCACAGCTTTGTTCGGCGGCTTAGATATGTTCGAAGCCTCAATTGCTTTGAGAATGTCCGGTATTCCGAAACATCTTTTTTCTTTTCCATCGGGATCAATAATGCGCTGAGCATCAAGAAATGTCTTAAGGTTCTGCTGTAATTTATCGAGTGAAATATATATCCAGTCCCTAACCGCGATACGGCCTTTGTTGGGTGACAGTAAGAGAAGATAGAATGCGTTGTTCGCAATATTGATTGATGCATCCCTTCCTGTCCAGGGTGTGTTCAGCATATTTTCGAGATGCATTAGGTCTGGTGGTGGGGCGTCCTTCTCGGTTGAGTCGGTCCTGCTTATGACAAGGCTCAAGTTTTTCAATAATTCTGCCGGATCAATTGTAGTTTCCCCTACCTCCATGGGTTGCTCATCTTTTAACCAGAACAAAGCAAACTGATTTCGAGCTGAATCGGTATTGAGTTTCCCATCTTTGCGATCCTGAGTAATAATTTTGTAGTGAAGCTTATTGCCGGTTAGATAGTTCAGAGTTCTGGCTATAGTATCTCCGCATATAAAACACTGTCCTATGTGCGCTCTCTTGGACACTTCAGTCCCGTCTATGAAAGAAACAAAAGCGTCCTTATTATAAGAATGAAGTGGGATTGGCTTGTAGAGTTTTACTCCGGGCATACGCTTTAATAGTTGTCGCGGCTTCCCACAAATAGAACAATCTCCTTCAACCTCGTAATCTCGGGTTTTGGATTTTATTGAATTTGCCTGTAGCTCTTTTACCCAAAAAGCCTTAATATCGGGATGTTCAAACAAGTGCTTTCCAGAGAGCGTACCTGATTCAAGAACAAAAGACACCCAATCCTTGTTCATTATTTCATCGAAACGATTATCAGACCTTAAGATGCCTTCAGTTAATATTTCTTTAATTACTAAGATAGCTTTCTTCAATTCCACATCATTTACATCTTCATTCTGACTTATCTTCTCTAAGAGCGACATAAAGGCTGTATGCTTTTTGCCAGCATCGGTATCTATGCCATCTTTTTTTCGATCAATTCCAAAAACATAACCAGCCTCATCTGCAATCGGATGAGCTAAGTCTGTTCTTTTGGTTCTTCCACTCTTAGGGCGGGGCCTATTGATCTCTGCCTCTTCGATATAACATTCCAGTGGTGAAATTCCCAGAATATGGACAACCCACTTAATCGGTGAAGAATCAGAATATGTGTAATAACCTGCTGGAACGAGCTTCCCTTCGAATTCAAGCCACTCGCCGAGTTCAAGAATTTCCTTAAACATGGACGCCCTCCAATTCGTACAATTCACGATACTTATCACGAGGCACGGCCAGCACGTTGTTTTTAATGGTTGCATCGAAAAACAATGCGTGGGCGTACCCCCTCGCAACACGCTTTTCCTCACCTTTGTGACGATGGAAATCAATTTCTTTACGCTCGTCATTTTCTCTATATGCCGTATCGAAAAGCATCTGGCCCAAGGGAAGTTCTACTATTGCTTCGTCTGGTTCTTCTTTGCCCGTTGCCGGTTCAAACCACGCTGCAAACTCACGTGTGCCCAAATATGGTGTGTGATGACATTGGCCTCCCTCGAGCTTTCTCCTAAACTGCTCGATGTAACCAATTATGTTAGTGATCCCAGATTTAAGTATAATTTCTGCGGTAATAACATATTCCACTCTTTTTAAGATTAGACTCGCACGCTGTTGCCGCTTCCGTTCTATGACAATAGGTGTTTTGTCCTGACGATCTTCGATCTCATTCCGCATTATACTTATCTGTTTTATGGGTTTGAGTATTTTTATTTCCCTAATTTCCCATCGAAATTGCGGCTTCCAAAAAATTGCCTCCAAGACTCCCCTGGCTGCTGCCGGAGTCATAACAGGGTAAGTGCATCTCTCTACCTTTAACCCCGGATTGGTAAAGCAAGCATAGTCTCCGCCTACTTTGATTATGAAAGTTGCGGCATTCACATTTCACCTCCTACTGTATTAGATCGCTTGGATCATAGATTGCCGGAACTAATCCTTTCAGCCTGTCATACATGCCGAATGAAAGATATAAACCCTCCGATACTGGCTCAAGCCAACCTTCTGCCTTAAATTTCTGAACTTCATAGTCAAACATGTTAAGCAACAAAGGCTGCAACCGCTGCCATGTCCTTCTGCAAGGATGATATTTCCATTCTTTCAGCCTTTTTGTTGTAGACTCAGAATTAATCAAAACAGGAACTGTATTTTGCTCAATTAATCGGTATTCAGAATCAACGGTTGGATAATCAAGAACCTCTCGGTGGGATTGTATCTTTTTCTTGTCTGTATCAACGTCAGCAAAAAGCTTCTCAAAATATATGCGATACAGTTCAGGATTATGTAACTCGGCAATATCGCGTGGCGGCATCAATAGAAGTTTAGCTTTCTCAATCCCCGTTTTATAAGTACCTCTTGGTGTTCGTCCTTCCAATGGCTCAAATATAATGACACGTCCAGGTCGGTCTTGGGAAAGCTTTCCTTCCCTGTTACACCTTCCGGCAGCTTGAACAATCCTATCCAAAGGCCCTATTGCTCTATAAACTACAGGGAAATCAATATCAACGCCTGCCTCAATAACTTGGGTGCTAATGAGCCGGACGGGCAATCCGTTTTTGAGTCTCCTTTTCACTTCTCTTAGAACCAGTTTTCGATGTATTCCGCAAAGTAGAGTTGAAAGATGAAAAGCATCCTCCTTATTACCAAGAGCATCAACAAGAGATAATGCGTCCTTGCGGGTATTTAGCACAACCATGACCTGCTTTTCTCTCGATAGTTCGTCGGCCAATTCCTGCCAGGAAACCGGCTCTTTTCTCCGATGGTATTCAACCCGTTTAAGCCGTTTAAAGTGCTTCTGGTATATCTCTTTAGGAACTATCTCGCGAATCTGCATTCTGTGAAATGGCTTTAGATAATGGCTATCTTCAAATGCAGGTTGAGTTGCAGTGCAAAGAACAACAGAGACGCGATACCGTTCGATAAGCTCTCTCAATACGTCGAGTGTCGGGGTTAACAATTCCAGAGGCAAGGTTTGCACCTCGTCCAATACAATAACGCTTCTAGCAAGATTGTGAAGTTTACGCACCTTACCAGGCCTATTTGAAAACAGACTTTCAAATAGTTGTACAGTCGTTGTTACAATTAGAGGTGTGTCCCAATTCTCATGGGCAAGCCTCAACGAGATATGAGGGGCATCCTGATTTTCATTGGCAGGAATATTGACTTGGCTGTGATGTTCAAGCACCGCATCAGCTCCAAGAATTTTCCTGTATTCTCTGGCTGTCTGATCAATAATGCTCGTATATGGTATTGCGAAGACGATTCTATCCATTTTATTTTCGACCGCATGTTTCAGCGCAAAAGCCAAGCTGCTTCTAGTCTTTCCACCACCCGTAGGTACTGTCATGCGGTAGATACCTGGATTTCCGGTTGCCGCCTTTTCACAAAACTCATAGACTTCTTTACGAACCTGATTGACGATAGTTGTTGCGTTTACGGAACTTATGAACTCCAATTGATTAACAATGAATCTATCCCAAAGGTGCTCTATGCCCTGTTGCTTATGCCTCAAAATGTACTGATTTTCTTTGAAGTGCTTTTCTGTATTTAAATAATCGGCATCAACAAGCGCAGAGAAAACCATGCGAATGAACAATTCTCTTTGTGTGCGGGTCAATTTCGGTAGTGTTACTTTCGGCGGAGAAGGGAGTTTTTTTACATAATCAACAACGTGTTGGAATATCTTATGATTACTCTGCACATGTTCCTCTAGTCTCTGAGACAATGACCCCGGCTGATCGATACGACCATGATGTCCCGCAATCGTCAAAGCCATTTCTTTCCAGCGATCATCTTCTATGTTATGACTGAGTAGCCGATATGTTAGAACTGCCCCCCATATTGCATGAGGTACTTTTTCATGCCATTCGTTGTGTTGGCATGCCTTAAGATATTCTTGAAATTTAGGATTGCATTTCCCCAGATCGTGCCATAGTCCGATCCAGTACGCGAGGTTGCCCGCGCAGAATTTGTCTGCAAAGCCTTGTGCTATTTCGGCAACATCTCTGAGATGTTTATCAAGTAAGTGCCATTTGCCTTCATCATTTGGAGTGTGTGCGTATAGTTCAGACATTGTTTTTCCCGTGACAAAGCCCTGCCAGATAACCCCAGTCTTCAAATACCGAGGTAAACTCTCTGGCCGTCTCCGTCACATTTTCCAGGTGTTCCGCCAATTGCTGCCATTCCTCCGGCGGGCACCCATCTTTGCTATGGGCGTAATATTTCTGGGTCATAGTCTAACCCTCGAAAGGTTATCCATAGCTCCCCCCAGCCTCACAGAAACAGGAATTATCTTATACCCCCACTGACAATCGTCTCTATAGTTCAAAGTTAGCATTACCTTTAAAATCCAGGCTCACAAGCTTCCTGTAGTGAACAGAAAAAAGATGCTTTTCCTTCTCAGGGGAGCCATGGATGGCAACTACCTCTCCTATATAGAGGGTATGGTCGCCAGTCTCTAACTTATTAACTACCTTGCATTCATAGGCAATGGTTGATCCCTCAATAATGGGCGGAGAAACTACCTTTGATGCAACCGGTTTAAAACCGGTTTCTTTAAATTTATCCATCTCTTTCCCCGATTTTGTTCCACATATCCATGCCCCCTCTTTCTGCTCTTCAGAAGGGAAACAAAGGACAAATTCCTTACAGTGCTCGATGCACTCATGAGTATGTCTCGGATGTCCAATGGATACGGCTATCAATTTTGGCTCCCATGAGGTTATAGTCCACCAGGAAATGCCCATTATGTTAGGTTTTCCATCCCTATCAACGGTAGTTATAAGGGTATAGGGATATGGAGAGCCCAGCTCAATTGCCTCGTTCCAGGTTATCTCTTTCATTCTTGTTTCCTCCTTATTTGTGGTAATGTCAGGATATTCACAATGGAAATTACATGAAAAGACAGCGTGAATTAATCTGTGTATTTTAAAATTTAACAGGTTATCCGTGAATTTTCAATTAAAATATAAACCCTGTTTGTAAAATGCCCTGAGATTGGCATAATTGTCAATAAGACTCGGTTTCCCCAGATAATCTTATTTGTGGTTTATAGTTTTTTTTGTTACAATACTAAATATGATACTTGGAAAATGGAGATTTGAAACTTTGAAAAAGATAAAGAGGTTGCCAGATATATATAAAGCTATAACAATCACTATGGTTATTTTGTTTTTGGCTTCCGCTTCTACTGTTGCCGGCGATAAGAACGTAATAGTGATAGACAAATTTTCAGGGCAAAAGGATGAAAATGGAGTGCCTTTGGGATGGCAGTTAGAGAAGAAAGAAGGGAAGTCAGATATCAGGATCGAACGCGAAAGGGATAATTTCTATCTTCATTTTGTGAGCCGAGGGTCATCCTTCGGGGTTAAAAAAAAGGTCGAATTCAGGATTCAGGATTTCCCCATCTTAAACTGGAAATGGAAGGCAGGTAAACTCCCGAAAGGCGGAGACGTAAGGGAAAAGAGCACCGACGATCAGGCAGCTCAGGTTTATATAGCGTTCCCAAAATTTCCAGCCACGGTAAATACCCGATTAATCGGTTATATATGGGACAATGAAGCACCAAAGGGGAGTACAGTTACCAGTCAATGGTGGTCTAAGTTAAAGTGTATTGTACTGCGGGATAAAACGGATAAACTGAATCAATGGTTTAAAGAACAGCGTAATGTATATGAGGATTATAAAAGGCTTTTTGGGGAAGAGCCCCCTGAGGTAGGGGGAATATCCCTGTATATCAACTCCCAGCATACGAAGAGCTCTGCTGAAAGCTGCTTTGATGACGTCTATTTTACAAAGAAATAAACTATAACTCTTCCATCTTTACCCTAAGTACTTAATCCTCAATATCCTTCCAATAAGCTCTATAGTCGACAGATAGGACATTTAGCCCTTCTTTTTTATCCACGCTTACCTTACCCTTCTCTACAATCTCTTCGATCTGGCCGGGTTCGTTTAACCTTTGATGGAAGTCTGTCCTTATGTTCCAAGGGGGGTAGCCCTTGAATACAACATTCCATAAAGCGCCGGTAATGCATTGGGCATTAATCTTTTCTTCTTTCTGTATTCTGCTGTTTATATTAACTAAGAGATGGAAGAGATTGGGGTTTACCCTGGTATCTTCGGTGAGATGCATCTTTTTGCCTGTTCCACCGTAACTAAGGGGGATGAGTACCCCAAGCCCGTATTTGAACTGAACCTGATCAAAATTGTTGAGATAGCTATCTTTAAAGCCATTCCAATCTGTTGGAAGGCCTTCTCTTTCAGCATACCTTCTAAAGCCGTCATTTATCATACCTGCATAAAAATCAAAGGTCAAATGAGGTTTTTTCCCGATCTTAGAGAATGCCATCATATAGCCCATCAAACGCCAATCCAGATGCTTTCTGGACTTCTCCCTCAATCCCTTTATTATCTCGCCGAGATCACCGCTTTTTGCAAATATCTGCCCCATCTCCTGCCTTATCATAAGATAGTTGTCTATCATATTTGGAGAGATATCATTTGTATGGTAGCCCCAGACATCTATCATTGTAAAGAGGGTCAGGGCATCTACAAAGAGTTTTATGGACGGGTTATCCTTAAGTATGGTCTGGAATTCCTCATCCTTTAGAAGGGGCTCAAAGCACATATAGGAGGATTCTCCAGTATACAGAGTGCCTATCAGCAGATGATACTGGACCACCTTCCGTATTAAAATTGCTTCTTCTTCTGATAGCCCCTTATCGTTTAAGAGATGGAATTCAGAGATCATCTCAGCACTCTTTTCATTGTGCCTTCCCTTGTCTTCAAATCTGCCAATATCATGTAGCCACAGAATTATCGGCATCACAAGGGGTGAAGCGGAAGATATAGACTGGGCCAGGTCATAAACCTCTCTGATGGCGGTTCTGTCTAATCCACTTTCGGGGAAATCCCCGGAACAAATTCTGTTATAAGCGGCTTGAGTCTGAAATGTGTGAATCAAAGTCCTCGTGAATTCCTGAGGGTCTTTCTCAAGCCCTTTCCGAAATATATCATCAAGAGGAGGAAATAAATGAATCAGGTTATTAAACTCTGCGGTATTATCAATTTGTTCTCTATTATGGTTTAGCCAGTCAAAAGAGATGCCTTCTGAAAATTTGAGTAGTTTATTAAAGCCCATATTTCCTCCGATCGTTTATTCTGAGTAGTATCCGAAGAATCCCTGAAGTATTATAAATATTAACTGGTAACTGTTAACTGGTAACCGTTAACTATCCTCCTCTGGTCCGCCTGAGGCGGATTGTACATTAGTATCCTTATAAATGTATCTTTCAAACAACCTGTGATATCCGGTCCATTTGGAGTTATTGCCCTTTTCCTTTTCAATGAACTCTTGAAAACCCCTGATCTTTGAATCCATATCATCGAGGTAGTACAGAATTATGGCCTCTTGTGTTTTTGGTCTTTTAGGGGAGCCAAACTCATAATAACCATGGTGACTCAGGATGAGGTGTTTTAACAGCATGGCTAAATCATTCGGAAAATCTGCAATCTCTGCAATCTTATCCGCAATCATCTCAACCCCAATGGTAATATGGCCCAAAAGCCTTCCTTCATCAGTATAGTCAAAAGACCCTTCGTAGGAAAGTTCATGGATCTTACCGATGTCGTGCAGTATTCCCCCTGTTAAGAGAAGGTCAGCGTTTATCCCCTTGTAATGTTTTACCACGTCTAAAATCAGCTTCCCGATTGTAAGCGTGTGTTCCAGTAGCCCACCTATATAGACATGGTGTAATCCTTTGGCTGCCGGAGCAATCTTGAACAGTCTTGTGAATCCCTCATCTTTAAAGAAAAGGTCCAAAAGCTCTTTCAGGTATATGTTCTTTACTTCTTTGGATATCTCGGCTAACTCTCCAAACATCATCTCGATATTCTTATCGGTTCTCGGTAAGAAATCATCGATAAATATCTCTTCTTTATGGCACTTCTCCAGATCGAAGATTACCAATTGGAGATCGTTTTGATATCTGGTTACCCTGGATTTTACCCTGATAAAATCGTCTTTTTCAAATAGGGCAGAGAGATGTTTTGCATTCTCCCAAACCCTTGCCTCTATATCTCCTGTTTTATCGCCTAGCTTCAGGTTAAGATAAGGCTTTCCATTCTTCGATGTACCCAGGTTTTTCCCTTTTACCAGGAATGTACTGTCGATCTTATCGTTTTCCATTATATCTTCAATAAATATCTTGTTCATTTATATTTCCTCAGGGATAGAAAAAGAGGTAAGTCAAGTCAACTACTATCGGCTAAAGCCGATAGCTTGAGGCACAAAGGCACAGAGTGACAAGGGCACAAACTCATGTTATACTCTGCTTTGTGCCTATGTGCCTTTGTCTCTTTGTGCCTGAATAGTTATACCATTTTTACACAATGGATTTTGAAAGTCAAGGAGGGAAAAGAAAGGAAGGGGTTTGGGGTCAGACCCCAAACCCCTCTGAAAAAAGAGAGGAGCTAGTATGTAAACGGCCACGACTTATAGTATATTTTGGTTTTGACCCAGCGTCCGTATATGCCAGTAGGTTCAAAGATAAGAAAGAGGATTATTGCCAGTCCAAATGCCATTACCTTCACTTCAAAGAACCTGTCTACCAGAACAGGGTAAGAAGTGCCAAATATGTCCGCTGCTATTCTTATTCCTTCAGGAAGCATGGTTACAAACATTGCCCCAAAAACAGAACCCAGGATTGACCCCATGCCTCCGATGATGATCATGGCAAGGTAGTCTATGGACAGGGTAATGGGAAAATGTTCCGGACTGATGTCCGTTATATAGTACGCATATAAACCACCTGCCAGCCCTGCATAGAATGAACTGATAAAGAATGACGTTACCTTGTACCTGGACAGATTCACCCCCATTACCTCAGCCGATATGTCCCTGTCCCTTATGGCTACCCAGGCTCGGCCTACCTTGGTTCTGATAAGATTTCTGGCAAAGAGCATAGCCATGACGACTATTGGCATAATCAGGAAGTAAAATGCCCTGTCGTTATCGATTGCATGACCAAAAAACCTTGGCGACGGTACACCCATACCTGTGGAACCTCTTGTCAGACTTTCCCATTTTATTATTACATACTGAACAATAAAACTGAATGCAAGGGTGCTCATTACCAGATAAAGTCCCTTGAGTCGGAGTGATGGTATCCCAACTATCAATCCGGAGGTTGCCGTAATCAGAGCCGCGACCGGCAGTGCAAGCCAGAAAGGAAAGCCTGCATCAGCGGTAAGGATGGCAGTGGAGTATGCCCCTATGGCAATAAATGCCCCGTGTCCCAGGGATATCTGGCCTGTAAACCCTGTTAATATATTAAGCCCTAGGGCACCAATAGTAGCTATTGCTGCCAGGTTTACAACATAGGTTAAATATGGACCTGCCCAGAATGGGAAAAAAATCATAAAGACAACAAGTACTGCCATCCACAACTTTATCCAGATGGTTTGAAATATTGCCATATCTGCCTTATAGCTTGTTTTGAAATCTCCACTGGTCATCTATGAGGTACTCCTTTCTTTTCGTAAATCGTAAATCTTCATTCTCAACTTTTAACTTTTAACTCTTAATTCCTACACCCGTTCTATTTCTTTGGTACCGAAAAGACCATAAGGTCTTATCATCATAATCAGGAGGAGAATTATAAAAGCAGCCACCTCTTTAACCCCTCCACCGAATAGGTGATCCAGGTATCCCCCAGCCAGGTTCTCCAATACCCCTATTAATACTCCTCCAATCATTGCACCTGCGATACTGTCCAGGCCTCCCATAACGGCAGCAGGTAAAGCCTTTAATCCTATAAAATAGAGATTTAGATTTAGAAGATTTATATTTGCCAGGAAGATACCGGCTATCGAAGATACCACCGTTGCTATCAACCATGACACAGCCACTACCTTCTTCACACTTATACCCATCAAGAAGGCTACATCCGAATCATCGGCCGTTGCCCTCATGCCGATACCCATCGTAGTGAATTTAAAGAATGCCAGGAATACTATCATAACTGTAATAGCCATTATCATTGCCCATAGATGTACATGGGAAACTGCTATAGTCCCAAGCATAAGCGGTTCCTCTGAAAAAGGACCTGGAAATACATAGTTTAAAGGCCCCCATATCATTCCTATTATACTTCTGAATACCGTACCCAGGCCAATCGTTATCATTACTATAGCAAGTATAGGTTCGCCTATCATAGGTCTTAAGACGACGCGTTCCAGCAGGATACCCAGGATAGCTGAGAAGACGAGGGTAATCAGGAATGCCGGGATATAAGGGATCTTGTATGTAGTGATAAGGGTAAAACAGAAATAGGCCCCAAGCATCATCAACTCACCTATTGCCAGATTTAGTACATCTGTTGCCTTGTAAATGAGGACAAATCCTAAGGCAATTAAGGAATAAACACTCCCTACTGTAATCCCGCTTACTACTAATTGAGCCAGAAAATGTAACTGATCACTAAACATCTCTCCTCCTCGTGTTTTTTTCTTTAATTAATATTCTTTACACATCGTGCCCTGCCTCGTGTATGTTCTCAATAATATCCCTATACATCTCACGAATTGCTGCCCTTCGTACTTTCTGGGTAGCCGTCATTTCATCCTCATCGTGATCCAGCTCTTTGGAGAGCAACGTAAATTTCTTGATCTGCCTGTCGTGGGCAAGGGTCTTATTTACCTTCCTTATCTCCTCTGCAATCAGTTCATATACTTCGGGTCTTGCAGAGAGGTTTTTGAATGTAGTGTAAGGTATCTTTTGATTCATTGCCCATTTACCCACATACGGGTAGTCTATCTGAACAAGGGCAGCCAGATATTCCTTGCCTTCGCCAACTACTATTGCTTCCATTATAAGCGGGCTGAACTTCAGCTTATTCTCTATCTCGTCAGGGGCTATCATTTTACCATCGGAAGAGATGAATATATCCTGCCTCCTGCCCAGGACATGGAGATAGCCTTCATCATCCATGTAAACCAGATCGTTGGTACGCATCCAACCGTCTCCTTTGGTTTCCTCTGTTGCCTTTGGGTTTTTATAATAACCCTTAAACATAGCCGGAGTTTTGCATATAAATTCCCCTTCCTCGGTTATCCTGTATTCAATACCAGGCAATACCTTACCCGCGGTTCCAATCTTAAATCCCCTTCCCTGATGGGTAGTGGCGATACCGATTTCAGTCATACCATAGAGCTCTCTCAGCTTGACACCGATGGCATAAAAGAATCTGTTCATCTCCGGAGCAACGGCGGCACCGCCGGTATACATCAACCTGGTTCTTAAAAAACCCATATGATCCTGAAGTGCCCTGAAACACAGGAGATATGCAAGGAAATTCAAAACCCTCCAGTAGAAAGGTATCTTTTCTCCTTTCTGATCAAAGGCGCATATCCTGTAACCAATGGGCATTGCAATCTTATAACACAGCCTTTTTGCCCAGGTGGCATCCTGCATCTTTATCTGTATGGCAGAGGAGAGCCTTTCATATATCCGTGGGACTGCTAGAAAGAAGGTGGGTGATATCTCCCTGATATTCTGTTCTACTGTGGAAGTATCCTCAGCGAAGTTCACTGTGCATCCTATATAGACAGGTATGATTACA
>PFIF01000070.1:16927-17069 GCA_002782605.1 Deltaproteobacteria bacterium CG_4_8_14_3_um_filter_43_13
CTATGGCATGATTCAAGGGGAGAAATGAAAGAACAGTGTCGCTTTCATATACTGGATTTGCCTGGGTTAACCCTGCCAACAGATGTTTGATAGTGCTATGTGTGTACATCGCCCCTTTGGGTTTTCCGGTTGTACCCGAGGT
>PFIF01000070.1:17127-19553 GCA_002782605.1 Deltaproteobacteria bacterium CG_4_8_14_3_um_filter_43_13
GAAGGATCTTTTCTGTCTAGTTCCTTGCCCATCTCTAGGACATCATAAAAGTCTATGATAAAAGGGTCGTTATAGTTCCGAAGCCCCTTCATGTCCATTACAATGCATTTCAAAAGATGGGGGTGTCGATCCCTGAACTCCAGGACTTTATCTGTCTGTTCCTGATCCTCTGCAACGATGAACTTGGCCTGGCAGTTGTCTACAATATACCTGACGCCTTCAGCGTAGTCGACTGAATAGATTCCAACTGTAACACCTCCGGCTGCCTGTATACCTATATCAGCATAGACCCATTCCTTACAGTTCTCGCCAATAACGCAGACGTTGTCTCCTTTTTCAAGACCAAGGCTGACTAATCCCAGGGCAAAGTTTCTGACATGTTCTCCATATTCTTTCCATGTTATCTCCTGCCAGATACCAAATTCCTTCTCCCTCAGTGCAACCCTTCTATCCCCATACTTTTTTACCTGCTCAAAAAACTTATGAGGAAAGGTATCCTTTGTCATAGAAGTCCTCCTTTCAATCTTCTTCAACCCGTCTGCCGACTACTAAATCCTCTGAACCCAGATAGGCTTTAATTACCTCAGTATCTTTCTGTATCTCACTGGCAGTGCCTTCAGCTATCTTTTCTCCGAAGTCTATAGCAGCCACCCTGTGGGAAATATCCATTACTACACCCATGTCATGTTCAACGATTATACAGGTTATTCCCAGTTCTTCATTTATATCCAGGATAAACCTGGCGATATCTTCAGTCTCTTCCAGATTCATCCCTGAGACCGGCTCATCCAGTAGGATAATCTTAGGGTCCATTGCCAGTGCCCTTCCCAGTTCTACCCGTTTCTGGGTTCCAAAGGGCAGGTTTCTGACCACCTGTTTTCTTACTGCTTCCATTTCAAGGAAATCGATTATCCATTCTGCCCTTTTTCTATGTTCGATTTCCAGACGCTGTGCCTTTCCTAAATAGATCCCCCCTGCTATTGCACCGCAATTTATGATATGATGCCTGCCCAGCATAAGATTATCAAGAACAGTCATATTTTTGAAGAGTTCCACATTCTGAAATGTCCGGGCGATCCCCAGCCCCGCTACCTGGTGGGCGTGGAGTTTCAAGATATTATGGCCTTCAAAGGTAATCTCCCCCCTTTGGGGTGTATAAACCCTGCTTATGCAGTTGTAAATCGTTGTCTTCCCTGCACCATTAGGGCCTATAATAGAGAATATCTCCCCCTTTTTAATCCCTAAGCTCACATTATCCAATGCCACTATCCCACCAAACCTCATAGACAGGTTCTTTATCTCTAACTGATATCCATTTGACTGCTGATGCATAACCAACTCCTTTTTAACCTTTGATGGCTTCGCAAAAAGTCCATCTGCGGCGTTGCACTGCATCCTTCGTCATTGCGGCGTACCCCTAAGTACGCCTCACTCCTCAGGATTTGCGCGCCTTGCATCTGGAGCTTTTTACTTTGCCATCCCAATTTTGACTTTTTACGAGTCCATCAACCTTTAATATCCTTTTTTAAAACTTAACCTCCATTAACTCAACCACCTTTTCCTTCTCTTGTAATGCTTCACATCCTTATAGCTCTTCTTTTGAGCATCCCCAGTCAAACCCAGGTAAAATGTCTTTACGTCTTCATTCTCTATTAATTTCTCGCTCTTGTCATCCATTACGATCTTGCCGTTTTCCATAATATAGCCATAGGTTGCGTGAAGGAGGGCGACGTTTGCATTCTGTTCCACAAGGAGGATGCCCGTCCCTTCCTCCTGGTTAATACGCATAATAACGTTGAATATCTCTTTAACAACCAGTGGAGCCAACCCGAGAGAGGGTTCATCCAGCATCATAAGTTTAGGCTTTGACATCATGCCTCTGCCAATAGCCAACATCTGCTGTTCCCCTCCACTGAGATAACCAGCCAGTTGATTTTTTCTCTCTTTCAGGAGAGGGAATAAATCCATCACGAAATCATAATCTCTGGTTACTTTATTTTTGTCTTTACGGGTAAATGCGCCTACTCTGATGTTCTCATCAACTGTAAGATCATCGAATACCCTTCTCCCCTCAGGAACCTGGCATATCCCCATCCTCACCACCTCTTCGGGACTTTTTTCATTTAATCTTACCCCGTTGAATTCTATAGATCCATCCTCTATCTCTCCATCCTGAGACTTCAGGATACCTGATATTGCTTTAAGGGTAGTGCTCTTTCCAGCACCGTTAGACCCCAAGAGGGCAACGATAGCCGTATCCGGGACTTCAAAAGAAATGCCCCTCACAGCTGCGATGACATCATTGTAAACAACCTCAACATTGTTTAAGGTCAACATAAGATTTTAATTCCCCCCTTCTAAAATCCTCGTTTTCTCCCTTTAAAAGGAGACAGATACAAAAACTATTTATATTTTGAAAAAGTATC
>PFIF01000190.1 GCA_002782605.1 Deltaproteobacteria bacterium CG_4_8_14_3_um_filter_43_13
ATAATCTAAATATTCACCTCCTTTACTGGATTGTTGATTGTTCGGTAGAATTAATAGAAAGCAACTATTATGCCAAAAAATCCCTTAAAGTATGTGGATGATGCAGGCACAAAGTTGCAAAGGCACATAGGCACAAAGCAGAGGACAACATGATTTTTGCCTTTGTTACTCTGTGCCTTTGCCCCTATTAACCTTATCTAGTGACAATTTTTGGCACATTGGTACATAATTTTGTCACCGTGGCGAGGTGTTTAAAGGCACTGAAGACTTAAGCAACTCATTCTCTTCAGATCTCTCGACTTTGTGCCTTTGGTGCTCTGTGCCTCTGTGCCTACCTGAGTAGTTACAAATTTTATTGACAATTCCCATTTGGTGGATTATACTTTTGCAACTATGATAAATACATTAACCATATTTGAAGACCTAAGCCACTATATAGAACCTCAGGCGGCCCAGAAGATCGCAGAGATACTTGGACAAGTCTATGATGAGGTAACGCAAACCGTCACAAAAAAAGAATTCAACGAACTGAAAGAGATTGTTGGCGATCTAGCCCAAGCCCAGAAGAAGACAGAAGAAAGACTCAATGAATTAGTCCAGGCCCAGAAGAAAACAGAAGAAAGACTCAATGAATTAGCCCAGGCACAAGAGAGGACTGAAATATCCCTTAACAGGCTAATTGAGGACCATCGACAAACTAGAGAGAGACTGGAAAATATATCTGATACTGTTGGATATACCCTGGAAAATCAGAGCTACAAGGGTTTGCCCACTCTACTGAAAAAGGATTTAGGGATCGCGGTTGAAGGCAGGCTCATCAGGCGTTACTTAGCAGGAGAGAAAAAGGGTCAATACCTCCAGATAAATATCTATGGCTGGGGTAAGAAAGACAGCCAGAGAATATTAATCCTCGGAGAGGCTAAAACCAGTGTCTCTCGTCAGGAGATCGATCGCTTTCAAAGGATAGTTAAAAGGGCAGCTCAATTAGAAGATGTTTCCTCTAATAATATCTGTCAAGTAGTTGTTGTCCACGATGTTACACCTCAAGTGGAAGAGTATGCCCGTGGAAAAGGTCTCAATCTCTATTGGTCCTATGATCTATAGAGATATCCATTGTAGTCTTTCCCACACCATTAGGCTCGATATATCCATTCAGGTAGGCACAGAGGCACATAGGCACAAAGGGGCAAAGGCACAGAGGCACAGAGCGGAGCAGGGTCGTTTCGTTGTTTTTTCCTACTTTGTGCCTCTGTGCCTTTGCCCCTTTGTGCCTATGTGCCTTTGTCTCTTTGTGCCTGAATAGTCACGATAATATAGCCTATCGGATTTACGATGAAAACAGATCAACGAAGAATACGAAATTTTTCTATTATTGCCCATATAGACCATGGTAAATCTACCCTTGCAGATAGATTCCTTGAGATTACGGGCATTATGGGTTCAAAGGAAATAACCCCTCAATTCCTGGACAAAATGGATCTGGAAAAGGAGAGGGGGATTACTATTAAGGCCCAAACGGTCAGACTGCCTTACACTGCGGATGATAATGAGACATATATCTTGAATCTGATTGATACCCCAGGGCATGTAGATTTCAGCTATGAAGTCTATCATAGCCTGGCTGCCTGTGATGGGGCAGTGTTGGTGATAGATGCCTCTCAGGGAGTTGAGGCTCAAACTTTAGCCAATGTCTATATGGCGCATGATTCCAACCTGACGGTTTTGCCTGTTATAAATAAGATAGATCTTCCCAGCGCCAATCCCGACAAGGTAAAGGAAGAGATCGAGGATATTATCTGTATAGAGTCTGGTGACGCTGTTCTGATAAGTGCCAAAGAGGGTATTGGCATAAGAGAAGTACTGGAGGCTATTATAAAAAAAATTCCTCCCCCTGGAGGAAGAATAGAGGCTCCTTTGAAGGCTTTGATCTTCGATTCCTGGTTTGATCCTTACCAGGGTGCTATAGTATTGATCAGGGTATTTGATGGAACAATAGAGAAGGGGATGAACATACAGATGATGTCTTCAAAGAAGATATTTGAGGTTGCAAGGGTTGGTATATTTTCACCCGATATGATAGAGGTTCCAGAACTCTCAGCAGGTGAGGTAGGTTTTGTCATAGCAGGGATTAAAGAAGTCAAAGACACCAGAATGGGCGATACTATAACAGATGCAGAAAATCCTACTGATGCCCCTTTTCCGGGTTTCAGAATCATGAAGCCCATGGTCTTTTGTGGTTTGTATCCGACTGCATCGGCTCAATTTGATGTGCTCAGGAATGCCCTTGAAAAGCTTCAGCTAAACTACGCCTCTTTCTCATATGAACCGGAAACATCTCTGGCACTGGGGTTCGGCTTTCGCTGTGGATTTTTGGGTCTTTTGCATATGGAGATTATTCAGGAGCGTCTTGAGAGAGAGTATGGATTGAATCTTATAACCACTGCACCTAATGTAATTTACCAGGTCACCACTATAGGCGGACATGTATTGAATGTAGAGAATCCATCTAAGCTCCCTTCTCTTCAGGAGCTTGTTTCTATCAGAGAACCGTATGTGCTGGCTACCATCTACCTTCCCAATAGTTATGTAGGGGCTGTATTAAAACTGTGTGAAGAGAAACGCGGCATCCAGAAACAGATCAAGTATCTTAGCATTGACAGGGTTGTTTTAACCTATGAACTGCCTTTAAACGAGATACTATTTGATTTTTATGATAGGTTAAAATCGGCAAGCCGTGGATATGCTTCATTTGATTATGAGCACCTTGATTTTCGCGAGTCCGATATGGTTAAACTGGATATACTCATTAATGGGGATATGGTAGATGCTTTTTCATTGATTACCCATAAGGAGAATGCCTACTTCCGTGCGAAGAGTCTGGTTGCCAGAATGAAGGATTTGATACCCCGGCAGATGTTTGAAGTGGTTATTCAAGGTGCCATAGGCAGTAAGGTTATAGCAAGAGAAACTATCAGACCTCTAAGAAAGAACGTTACTGCAAAATGCTACGGAGGAGACATCACAAGGAAAAGAAAACTTTTGGAGAAACAGAAAGAGGGGAAAAAGAGGATGAAACAGATTGGGAAGGTTGAAATCCCTCAAGAGGCATTCCTTGCCATATTAAAATAATGTAGGGGCAATCCCTTGTGGTTGCCCTGTAGGCATACATAGAAAGGATATTTGATGAAGAAAAAATCGGTAATCAGAGAATGGGTTGAGGCAATTGTAATTGCTGTTGTTCTGGCCCTTATAATAAGAGCCTTTGTAGTTCAGGCATTTAAGATTCCTTCCGGCTCTATGGAGAAAACGTTACTGGTTGGCGATCACATCCTGGTTAATAAATTTATTTATGGTACAAAAATTCCCTTTACCAGTACCAAAATCCTTTCTTTCAAAAAGCCCCAAAAGGGTGATATAATAGTTTTTGTTTTCCCTGAGGATAGGAAAAAGGACTTTATAAAGAGGGTTGTTGGTGTAGAAGGTGACAGGGTTGAAATAATAGACAAAAAGGTTTATATTAATGGCTCCCCAAATTATTGCCCCTTTGCGGTGAATGATGATGAGACTATTATACCGGGGGGTATCCAGCCGAGGGACAATTATGGTCCAGTGGTTGTTCCCAGAGACTCTCTTTTTGTAATGGGGGATAATAGAGACCATAGTTATGATAGCCGGTATTGGGGGTTTGTAAAATTGGAAGAGGTGAAGGGTAATGCCTTTATTATATATTGGTCATGGAATGGACTGGAGAGCAGTCTTAGATGGAAAAGGATTGGGAGTTTGATTCATTAGTAATGATTTGGAGGATTCAAGGGGTCAAGGAATCAAGGATTCAAGTAGGGGCAATCCCTTGTGGTTGCCCTGTAGGTTGAGAGGTAAACCGTGAATTATACAGAAAAGAAAGAAGTCATAGACAAGGCTGAAATGGAACGGGCACTGCTCCGTATATCCCATGAGATTGTGGAGAGAAACAAGGGGGTTAAGAACCTGGTCCTTATTGGAGTTCGGACTAGGGGTATTTATATAGCCAGGCGAATCGCTACGTATGTCCGTCAAATTGAGAGTGTGGATATCCCTGTGGGCGTATTGGACATAACCCTTTACAGGGATGATCTCGGCTCTAATTCCAATCAGCCCATAATCCATAAGACGGACATACCGTTTTCAATAACCGGTAAGAGGGTAGTCCTTGTAGATGATGTATTGAATACAGGGAGGAGTATCAGGGCAGCCTTAGATGGGCTGATGAGCATTGGGCGGGCCGAGGTTATCCAGTTGGCGGTCTTGGTGGATAGGGGGCATAGAGAGCTTCCCATTCAGGCAGATTATATTGGTAAAAACCTTCCCACATCCAGGGATGAAGTGGTAAGGGTTATGCTGGAGGAAGAAGAGGCTGTAGATAGAGTGGTTATTCATGAGAAGGTCAACTAAATCCCTGATCAGGTCAGGTATAAAGGGGGCTGTTGCCCAAATCCCTTTTCGCTTGTCCAAAACGTTTTTTGACAAATCTAAGGCTCGCTACAGGCGATTTCAAAACTCGCCCTTCGGGCTCAAACAGTTGAAATCGCTAATCTTCCGCTTCGCCAAGATTTGTGAGCAAAAAACCTTTTGATGACCGCTCAAAGGAATTTCTGTTTAGGCAACAGCCCGTAAAGGATGGAAGAAAAGGTAACAAATGGGATATGATTTGATCATCAGAAATGCCAGATTGAAAGACCATGGCCCATCCGTGGACATCGGTATAAAAGACGGGAAGATCCAGAATATTGGACCCAGCACTTTTGATAAAGTGCTGGGCCAAGCAAGGGAGATCAATGCGGAACATAACCTTGTAATCCCAGGTTTTGTAAACTCCCATACCCATCTGGATAAAGCGGATCTTCTTTCTAAAATGAAACCTTCTCAGTTCGGCGGTACCTTAGAGGAGAACAGAAGACTGATACGGGAGTTTAAAGAAAACTATACTATTGCAGAAATAAAAGAGAGGGCGGGCAGGGTAATAAGAGAGATGGCTAAAGGGGGTATTACCGCCATAAGGACTCAGGTTGATGTTGACCCTACCGCAGAACTCTTACCCTTGAAGGCAATATGTGAATTAAGAAAAGAACATGCTCATATAGCAAATATTGAGATATGTGCCTTTCCTCAGGAAGGAGTTTTTAAACAAGGTGCGAGAGAGTTGCTGGAACAGGCATTAAATGATGGAGCTGATCTGCTGGGTGGACTCCCTTTGGTGGAAAAGACGGAAAAAGAACAAAAGGGGCATATTGATGTTCTCTTTGAAATTGCAGAGAATTATGATGTGGAGCTGGAGGTCCAAATAGACGAGTCCAACAACCCTGAAGATTTCATGCTGCCATATTTAGTGGAAAAGACGATCAATGAAGGCTATGAGGGAAGGGTCTCGGCTACACATTGTATCTCTCTCTCCAAGGTTGATAACAGAATAGCAAGTGGAGTAATAAAAAGGGTTAAGGAAGCAGGGATTAATGTTATAGTAACGCCAAGTTGTAATCTTATAACCAGTTTCCCAGAGATTAAAGGCTCACGGCCGTATAACAGTATAACGAGGGTAAGGGATTTAATTGAAAACGGTGTAAATGTGGCAATTGGTACCGATAATATAAGGGATATTTTTTACCCGTTGGGTAATGGAAGTATGGTAAGAGAGATGCATGTCCTGGCGACTGCCACCAGAATGAGCAGGGTCGAGGACGTAGAGCATATATTTGATATGGCATCTTTGAATGGCGCCAAGATATTAAATCTGGATTATGGAGTTGATGTAGGGAGACAGGCTGACCTGCTTATTACCAATTCCACCACTAAAAGAGGGGTGATAAGCAGCCAGGAAATTATCCCTTATGTGGTAAAGAATGGGAAA
>PFIF01000207.1:0-3268 GCA_002782605.1 Deltaproteobacteria bacterium CG_4_8_14_3_um_filter_43_13
TGGACTCTTGGGGGAGATAAGCCTGTTATCCCCGGCGTACCTTTTATCCGTTGAGCGACGGCCCTTCCATTCGGGACCGCCGGATCACTAAGACCTGCTTTCGCATCTGCTTGACTTGTAGGTCTCGCAGTTAAGCTCCCTTATGCCTTTACACTCTACGGCTGGTTTCCAATCAGCCTGAGGGAACCTTCGTGCGCCTCCGTTACTCTTTAGGAGGCGACCGCCCCAGTCAAACTACCCACCAGACACTGTCCTCGACCCGGATAACGGATCTGAGTTAGAATTTCCGAATAACCAGGGTGGTATTTCAAGGATGACTCCATCCCGACTAGCGTCGGAACTTCTCAGTCTCCCACCTATCCTACACAAGCTATCCCAAAATCCAATGTCAAGCTATAGTAAAGGTGCCGGGGTCTTTCCGTCTAGTTGCGGGTAGACGGTATCTTCACCGCCGCTTCAATTTCGCTGAGCCCCTCGTTGAGACAGTGCTGAAGTCGTTACGCCATTCGTGCAGGTCGGAACTTACCCGACAAGGAATTTCGCTACCTTAGGACCGTTATAGTTACGGCCGCCGTTTACTGGGGCTTCGGTTCGAAGCTTCTCTCCGCCAAAGGCGGAAATAACATCTCTCCTTAACCTTCCAGCACCGGGCAGGCGTCAGTCCCTATACATCGTCTTGCGACTTAGCAGAGACCTGTGTTTTTAATAAACAGTCGCTACAGCCGTTTCTCTGCGACCCACTTCGGCTCCAGAAGCAAGTTCCTTCACCTAGTGTGGGCACTCCTTCTCCCTAAGTTACGGAGTCAATTGGCCGAGTTCCTTAACGAGGGTTATCTCAAGCGCCTTGGGATGCTCTCCCTGCCTACCTGTGTCGGTTTGCGGTACGATCACCAAAATAACTCGCTAGAGGCTTTTCTTGGTAGCATGGGATCAACCAGTTTATGTCCAAATGGACTCCTCATCGCTTCTCGGAGTTGTGATATTCCGGATTTGCCTGGAATATCCTCCTACGAGCTTGAACCTACTATTCCAACAGTAGGATGGCCTACCCTTCTACGTCCCCCCATCACTCAAACGCTAATCTGGTGGTACAGGAATATTAACCTGTTTTCCATCGCCTACGCCTTTCGGCCTCGGCTTAGGGATCGACTAACCCTGAGAGGATTAACCTTCCTCAGGAAACCTTAGGCTTACGGCGTGCCGGTTTCTCACCGGCATTATCGCTACTCATGTCAGCATAATCTCTTCCAGTTTCTCCAGCAGTCCTCACGGTCTGCCTTCACCGATTACTGAAATGCTCCCCTACCAAGGGCGACAAAGTCGCCCCTCCGCAGCTTCGGTAATGTGCTTGAGCCCCGTTACATTTTAGGCGCAGACCCACTTGACCAGTGAGCTGTTACGCTTTCTTTAAAGGATGGCTGCCTCTAAGCCAACCTCCTGGTTGTCTGAGCGTTTCCACATCCTTTTACACTTAGCACATATTTTGGGACCTTAGCTGGCGGTCTGGGTTGTTTCCCTCTCGACTACGGAACTTATCTCCCGCAGTCTGACTCCCAGGATTATACTTAGCAGCATTCGGAGTTTGGTTGGGTTTGGTAATCTGGTAGGACCCCTAGCCCATCCAGTGCTCTACCTCTGCTAGTAATTCCTGAGGCTATACCTAAATATATTTCGGGGAGAACCAGCTATCTCCAGGTTTGATTAGCCTTTCACTCCTATCCACAGCTCATCCAAGCCGTTTTCAACCGACACTGGTTCGGGCCTCCATTCGCTGTTACGCGAACTTCACCCTGGCCATGGATAGATCACCTGGTTTCGGGTCTATTATATACAACTAATTCGCCCTATTAAGACTCGCTTTCGCTACGGCTCCACCTGACGGCTTAACCTTGCTGTACACAATAACTCGCTGACTCATTATGCAAAAGGCACGCAGTTAGACTGGATAGTATAGACTATCCATAGTCCTTCCACAGCTTGTAGGCATATGGTTTCAGGTACTATTTCACTCTCCTTACAGGAGTACTTTTCACCTTTCCCTCACGGTACTAGTTCACTATCGGTTGCCAGGTAGTATTTAGCCTTGGGAGATGGTCCTCCCAGTTTCCCACAGGATTCCTCGTGTCCCGCGGTACTCGGGAAAACTGTCCAGGGAGTTTAATTTATTTTACTTACAGGACTTTCACCTTCTATGGTTAGTCTTTCCAGACTATTCGGCTATAAATTAAAATTTATAACTTCCCGACAAATCCGTAACTTTGTCCGACAGTTTCCCTCAACCCCAAAAGTACAACGCTTACGGGCTATTACGTACATTTGGTTTGGGCTATTCCCCTTTCGCTCGCCGCTACTGAGGGAATCGCATTTGCTTTCTTTTCCTAAGGGTACTTAGATGTTTCAGTTCCCCTCGTTGACCTCTATTGCCTATGTATTCAGCAATAGATATCCTGACATTACTCAGGATAGGTTTCCCCATTCAGAGATCTCCGGATCTAAACCTGTTTAGCGGCTCCCCGAAGCTTATCGCAGCTTACCACGTCTTTCATCGCCTCCTGGCACCAAGGCATTCACCATATGCCCTTTGCAGCTTGACCATAAAACCTTATTTAGTTGTCAAAGAACATCCTGAGCAAAAAACGTTTAAGAATGTATTTCAAATTTATATATCTTTATTTCTCCCTGGTGGAGGTAAGCGGGCTCGAACCGCTGACCCCCTGCGTGCAAGGCAGGTGCTCTCCCAACTGAGCTATACCCCCCATCAACTGCGGATTTTAGATTGCGGATTTTTTTTAATTCCGCATTCCGCAATCGACAATCCGAAATTTGTTGGTGGGCCTAGGTAGATTTGAACTACCGACCTCACGCTTATCAGGCGTGCGCTCTAACCAACTGAGCTATAGGCCCGCTTTGGCCACTGGACTTCTTTCAATGACCATAGCTGCCCTTTTGACCTTAAAAAACTAAATAGTAGATCTCTAACTTTGGGATTGACCTAGGATTGTTGCATGTTAGATTTAACTAACAGAAATAACAACTCCTTAGAAAGGAGGTGATCCAGCCGCAGGTTCCCCTACGGCTACCTTGTTACGACTTCACCCCAATTACCAACCATACCTTAGTCGCCTGCCTTCCCTGACGAATCAGGGATTAGCTCAACGCCTTCTGGTACAATTGACTTTCGTGGTGTGACGGGCGGTGTGTACAAGGCCCGGGAACGTATTCACCGTGGCATGCTGATCCACGATTACTAGCGATTCCAACTTCATGG
>PFIF01000207.1:4227-23707 GCA_002782605.1 Deltaproteobacteria bacterium CG_4_8_14_3_um_filter_43_13
TATCTCAGTTCCAGTGTGGCTGATCATCCTCTCAGACCAGCTAACCATCGTCGCCTTGGTAAGCCGTTACCCTACCAACTAGCTAATGGTAGGCGGGCCCCTCCTTAAACGAAAGCTCTTTAAAAGCCATCTTTTACTACATCCACCTGAGTAGTTGTAGTCTTATTAGGTATTAGCCCACCTTTCGATGGGGTATCCCCAATTTAAGGGCAGGTTGCCCACCTGTTACTCACCCGTCTGCCACTTTACTTTTTCTCTGATTACTCAGGGAAATTTCTCGTTCGACTTGCATGTGTTAGGCACGCCGCCAGCATTCATTCTGAGCCAGGATCAAACTCTCCACTTTAAATACAAAACTTATATAGAGATTTAAATTTATTAAATCTCACTTTATGTAAGAGCCCACAAAGCTATCGAACCTACTATTTAGTTTTCAAAGAGCAAAATTTCACACTTGCGAAAAAAGAATATTAGTAAACATCTTATTATTTGTCAAGGAAAAAATTACTGTAAAAGATTTATTTTTTAATCCCTTGAGTTTTCCTTACAATTATTTTTCGAGAATCTTACTTTTATAAATTCTCTTTTGCCTATCTTTAATATGTACTCTCCTTTAGCCGGTATCTCTATGTTTTCATCAACAACCTTTTCTCTATTGATGCTAACACCACCTTGTTTTATTAGTCGTTTTGATTCAGAGTTGCTTTTAGCGATTTCAGAGCACATTGTTATAAGACGGGGCAGCCAGATATTTTCTTCATTCCAGCAAATTTGTTTTTCTTCCATTCTCTCTGGAGTTTCTCTATGCTTGAATATAAGATCAAATTCTTCAGATGCCTTTAGGGCTTCCTCTCTATTATAAAAACGCCCGACTATTTCTATAGCCAGCTTCTTTTTTGTTTCCTTTGGGTGATCTTTACCCGTTCTAATGTTTTCCTTGAGTGTCCCCAGGTCTTTTAGAGAAATATCACTAATCAGTTCATAGTATCTCATCATAAGGTCGTCAGAAATTGACATAACCTTTCCAAAAATCTCTTGGGGCGGTTCATCGATCCCAATATAATTGTTAAGAGATTTACTCATTTTATTTACCCCATCAAGTCCTTCTAGGATAGGCATAGTGATAATAACCTGGGGATCCTGATGGTATGACTTTTGAATCTCTCGCCCTACTAGCAGATTAAACTTTTGGTCCGTTCCCCCTAATTCCACATCGGCTTTCAATGCCACAGAGTCATAACCCTGAATAAGAGGATAGATAAATTCATGTATGCTAATAGGTTGCTGGTTTGAATATCTTTTATAAAAATCGTCCCTTTCCAACATTCTTGCAACTGTATATTGGGCACATAGTTTTATTAATTCAGCTCCATCCATTTTCTCCATCCACTGACTGTTATAAACGATTTGAGTCTTTTGTGGATCAAGTATCTTAAATATTTGTCTTTGATAAGTTTTAGCATTTATAAGAATATCCTTTTTAGACAGGGCTTTTCTAGTTTCAGATTTTCCTGAGGGATCACCAATCATTCCTGTAAAATCTCCAATTAAAAACATGACATGATGCCCAAGGTCTTGAAACTGTTTGAGCTTATGAATAAGTACAGTATGGCCTAAATGAAGGTCAGGAGCAGTGGGGTCAAAACCAGCCTTTATCCTAAGGGGGGTTCTATTTTTTTCAGAATCACGAAGTTTCTTTACCAACTCATCTTCAATGAGTACTTCCACTGTTCCTCTTTTTATGATCTCCAATTGTTGTTCTACATTCATCTTAATACCTTTTTAAATATTTAAATCCATTTTTAATCTTTTAATGCTGTTGCTTTTGCCAGTTTGTGGGTCAATATCTATTAATACAGCATTGAGTTGTATATCTCTTTTTGCTACTTTAAATCTTTGAGGTCTTTGGGTTAAAAAATGTTCTATAACAATTTCCTTTTCTATACCTATTACCGAATCCATAGCACCTGTCATACCTACATCGGTAATATATGCAGTTCCTTTTGGCAGAATTCTTTCGTCTGCTGTTTGGATATGGGTATGTGTTCCAATAACAGCACTTACTTTTCCATCGAGAAACCAACCCATTGCTATTTTTTCAGAGGTAGCCTCGGCGTGAATGTCTAGAACGATGACGTTGGTTTTTTCTTTTAATTTGTTGACCTCCTCTATAGCAATTTTAAAAGGGCAGTCTACAGTATTCATAAATACCCTGCCCAGCACGTTTAAAACTCCTATATTTTCTCCGAGAGGTGTCTTAAGAACGGCACTACCATTACCAGGATTTTCCGTAGGGTAATTAGCTGGACGCAGCAAGTATTTTTCCTCATTGAACCACTCAACAATCTCCTTTTTGTCCCAGATGTGGTTGCCTGAAGTTAATAAATCTATACCATTATCCAGTAATTCCCTAATAATCTTCAGAGTAACACCGAACCCACCGGATGCGTTCTCTGCATTAGCAATAACCAAGTCGACCTTGTAGGAATCTTTGATATTGTTTAAAAGCTCGAAAATAGCTCGTCTGCCTGGTTTACCAACTAAATCTCCAATAAACAAAACTCTCAAAAAACTCCTCCCCCTTATTTTGCATATTCAATGGCTCTGGTTTCTCTGATAACCGTAATTTTAATCTGGCCCGGATAACTCAATTCAGCCTCTATCTTTTTTGCTATATCCCTGGCTGTCATAATCGAGTCTTCATCTGATATTGCCAGGCTTTCTACAATGACTCTCAGTTCTCTTCCAGCCTGGACTGCATATGATTTGCTGACTCCTGGGAAGGAATTTGCTATTCCTTCCAGGTCTTCGAGACGTTTAACATAAGTCTCTAACATTTCTCTTCGGGCACCTGGTCTAGCGGCAGATAGAGTGTCTGCTGCCTGTACTAAAACGGCTAAAACAGATTGAGGAGATTCATCATTGTGGTGGGCTGATATAGCATGTATAATCTCTGGAGACTCTCCATATTTCTTTGCTAAATTAGCACCAATAATTGCATGAGACCCTTCTACTTCATGATCTACCGCTTTACCAATGTCGTGAAGAAGCCCGGCTCTCTTTGCTTGTTTAACCCCCACTTTCAATTCAGATGCAAGTATACCAGCAATAAATGCCACTTCTAAGGAATGTTGAAATACGTTTTGAGCAAAGCTGGTTCGAAATTTAAGCTTCCCTATAAGTTTTATTAATTCGGAATGAATACCATGTACTCCAACATCAAAAGCAGCTTGTTCCCCTGCTTCACGAAGGGTTACCTCCATTTCTGCTTGAACTTTCCCAACAATCTCTTCTATTCTGGCAGGATGAATCCTTCCATCGTTTATCAGCCTTTCCAAAGAGGTCTTAGCTATTTCCCGTCTTATGGGGCTATGACCTGAGAGGATAACTGCTTCAGGTGTATCATCAATGATTAAGTCAACCCCAGTAGCTGCCTCAATCGCACGAATATTTCTTCCTTCTCTTCCTATGATTCGTCCTTTCATCTCATCATTTGGAAGGCTCACCACAGAAACCGTCTTTTCAGTAACACAATCAGCAGCATATCTTTCAATTGATAGTGAAATTATGTCTTTTGCTATCTTGTCGGCCATTTCTTTAGTTTCATCCTCAATTTTCTTAATCTTTTTGGCTGCTTCATGCTTAGCATCATTTTCCATCAACTCCATTAAACGTTTTTTGGCATTTTCAGACGACATCCCAGCTATTTTTTCTAGTTGTTCCATTTGCTCTTTTACTAACGCGTTATATTTTCTTTCCTTCTCCAAGATTTCTTTTTCTAGTTGAACCAGATTCTTTTCACTTTTAGAGATATTAATCTCTTTCTGGTCAAGTAAGTTTACTTTTTTGTCAAGGTGTTCTTCTTTTTGTAAGAATCTTCTCTCTAGCTTTTGTAGTTCAGTCTTTCTTTCCTTGGTTTCCTTTTCAAATTCTGTCTTTGCTTGGTAAAGATAATCTTTAGCTTGGAGCATAGCCTCCTTTTTAATGTTTTCAGCCTCTTTTTTAGCATCGTCACCTATCTTTTTTACAGCATTTTCTGCAAGTTTTATCCTACCTTCGGTAAACCTCTTGCTAAGGATAAAACCGATCAAAGCGCCAATGCCCAAAGTTAGTAAAAAGTATATAAACAGTTCCATATAGATCCCCAATTTATATAACACCTCCATCCTATACGGTTAAATTATTAAAAAAGCTTCTAACAGGAGATAATTATCCAGTTTTAGGATTTAGCCAATGATTTCGATATTTGATGAAAGCAGGGGTTGGAATGATTAATAATAGGTGAAATGGAAGACTAGTTCGAATCGTTTGAAAAGTTTTAAATTTAAATATCTAGCCCATATAACTCATAATTGTTGCAACTTTTCACGTATTGTAAGACCGATAGATAACCATAAAAGACATCCTCTATTGTATAACTGTCTAACCATAAAAACTTTATTTGTACAGTCATTTAATCGACCTAAAATGATAATTTCCTTTAGTTGTTCAATCCGTGTTAGTTATATGGTGTTATTGTAAAATGAATCATATTCTTTTCAAATCTTAAAAACGGTATCCTTTCACCTGTATTATCCAACTCTTATTTTATTATCATCACTAAGTTAACCCCGTCTCCCTATCCTAAAAATATCTCCTGACTTTAAATTTATCCCTGAATGATACTGTCAGGGAATTACTTTTAGCAAAAATGAGAAAGCACTTAATGCCCCCCACGTAATGCCGTGTAAACAGTTTATTTTGAACCTGGTTACAACTAGGTGGGTGCCATATTACTGCTTTAGACGTCCCTTCAAGAGGGCATGCCTGCCGCAATAAGAGACGGCTCCCTTTTTTAGATATGTTGGCTCAAAATTACACGTTTATCACGAACATGGCAGGGGGAATTGGGTTTTAATTAATTACTTAAAATGTTTCCTTCATTATCAACATAGGAGTCAATTAAACTAATCAAATGTCTCGATTTGTTTTCAATCTGCTGCGTAAGCTCTCCCCCTTCATTTTTTATCCGGAAGAAATCGCTGGTAATATTTAAAGCCACTACGACGATTGCATTAAGGGTGTCAACAGTTGTGGTGGTTCTTAATACCTCCTCTATTTTTCTGTTTAAATAATCTACTATGTTATAAACAAAATCCTCTTCTTCATTGCTTTTAATCGTATATTTATGACCAAGTATCTCAATATCTATATTTTTTTTCAAAGCTCCTATCTCGTTAAACCGATAACTATATATCCTCTAGTTTGTCAATTAGATCAACAACTTTGTTAAATACTAATGTCCTTTCCTTTTGCAGGTCATCTATATTGTCGGTTAATTTCTGTATGTCCTGATCCTTTTGATTTAGATTTTCTGACAAAATCTTATTTTGTTCTTTCAAAAAGGTGCTTTGTTTGATTAATTTATCTATTCTGCCTTCCAATTGTTCAAAGCTGCTTAGATCTGCCATACTTATCCTTTCCCCAGTTTTCGATTAGAAACCTATCTCTGATTCTTATTCTTAAGATAGCCTCTAATTTATAAATTTTTCTAAAAAAAGTCAAGGATTTTCTTAATCTCCCTATTAATAACAGTATGTGTGGATGTATGGAAAAAGTGATTGAAATTTTAATAGTGTTGAGATAAAATAACAATCCTTTAGTCAATCGGAGGGTGATCTGATGGTTAAAAAACCAACCTATGAAGAATTGGAACAAAGAGTTAAAGAGTTAAAGATAGAAACTATTAAGCGCAAACAGGCTGAAGATGCCCTGCGAGAGAGCGAGAAAAGGCTAAGAGCGATTTTTGAGGCAAGTGCTGATCCTATTGTGGTATATGATAACCAGGGATATCCGCAATATCTGAACCCTGCATTTACCCAGGTTTTTGGGTGGACTCTGGATGAACTAAAAGGAAGGCTCATTCTCTTTGTTCCTGATGATGAAAAAGAGAGAATTTCTGCAGGCATAAGAAAACTCTATGATAATTATTATATTAATAGAGAGCCTGTGAGGGCTGAGACCAGGAGATTGACTAAAGATGGACGTACTCTTGATATTCTTTTAAGCGCTTCGCTCATTGAGGGTACCGAAGGAGTGCCTGTTGGGATGGTGGTCAATCTATCAGATATTACGGGAAGAAAGAGGCTAGAAGTTCAACTCCAGCAGGCACAAAAGATGGAGGCGGTTGGTACACTTGCAGGTGGTATAGCCCATGACTTTAACAACATACTTATGGGAATTCAGGGACGTATCTCTTTGATGCTAATGGATACCCATCTTTCCCATCCCCATTTTGAACAGCTAAGAGGGATAGAGGATTGTGTTAAGAGTGCAGCAGAGTTAACTAAACAACTCTTAGTCTTTGCCAGAGGTGGTAAATACGAGGTCAAACCTACGAACCTGAATGAAATTGTTAAAAAGACATCCGACATGTTCGGCCGTACCAGGAAAGAGATCAATATTAACAGGAAATATCAGAAGGACATTTGGACAGCGGATGCGGACCGGGGACAGATTGAACAAGTCTTGATGAACCTATTTATCAATGCATGGCAGGCGATGCTAGGTGGCGGAGATATATACATTGAGACAGAGAACGTTATTATTAATGATAACCATAAAAACCACTATAAGGTGCACCCCGGGAGATATGTAAAAATATCTGTTACAGATACCGGGGCGGGTATAGATGAAACAACCCAGCAAAGGATATTTGAACCATTTTTTACCACTAAGGAGATGGGCAGAGGTACAGGCTTGGGACTTGCCTCTGTTTATGGAATCGTTAAGAATCATAAAGGGATCATCAATGTTTACAGTAAAAAGGGCGAAGGAACTACTTTTAATATCTATCTGCCGGCGTCAGAAAGTGAGGTTATCGAAGAAAGGAAATTAAAGGAATGTGTATTGAGAGGTTCTGAGAATATCCTCCTTGTAGATGATGAGGAGATGATTTTAGATGTTGTCAAGGAGATGTTGAATAGCTTGGGTTATAAGGTGTTAGTAGCGACAAGCGGGAAGGAAGCTATAGATGTCTTTAAAAAAGATAAAGAGAAAATTCATATAGTTATTATGGATATGATTATGCCTGACATGGCTGGTAATGAGACATATTATTGGTTGAAGCAGATAAATCCTGATCTGAAGATTCTTCTTTCTAGCGGGTATGCTATAAACGGTAAGGCAATGGAGATGTTGAAACGGGGTTGCAATGGTTTTATTCAGAAGCCCTATAATATGAAGCAGCTTTCGGAAAAACTAAGAGAGATTTTAGACAGCTAACCCCTTGATTTTTTTGGTGCCGTAGGTTGGACTTGTATTCCCATGGGGTCAAGCTCCAGAAGATTTAAAATTTAACCTTCCAGATAAAGCATGGTTATTATAAACCGGAATTAGTGTCCAATGGAATTATTTACTGAGCCATTGGCGCATTTTTTTCATATCAACGTCAGCTTGAAGAGACCCGTCCAGTTCATCGGCTACTGGTTTTTTGCATACTCTACAACGTTGTGCACCTCTGAAAAGCGGTTTGCCGCAATAAGAACAATGATAACGTTCGCATTCTGATCGGACCCATTCCACACTGCCCTTCTCATCACCGTACTCGTCTACCTTTACCCGCCATATAGGAATCGTTCTCCTCATAACTCTTGCGCCAGTGGCAAGGGGGAAATTCTGAATCATGCTGCACGGCCATTCATCGCATTGATGACAAGAGTAGTATCCCTTTGATTTTACACAATCTCTTACTTTACACGTATTACACATACCATAGAGCTTTTTCGGTGGATCAGGCTGCATACACCCTAAACATGCTGTTTCTTCAGCTTTTGTTCCATAAAGGTTCCCTATAGTCGCCCTGAATTTTTCATTTCCGTCCCTTGTTGAAAGGTAAACTCCGCAGACACCACAGTATAATCCGCATGGTGACATTAAGTCCTTGTTCCTAATTTCTTCTTCGGTCCATCCTTCCATTATTGTCTCCTTATTAAAGGTTATAACTGTATGATTTGGCTTGGTGATGTTCAATTTCAAATAGCCGAAAAAATATGTGGCTTACGTTTGAACAATTCCGCCCATTCTCACATACAAGCATTTGGTGTATGGGATGGAGAGCGGTCCAAACATAATGCCCTATCTCATCATGGGCGAGGGTGAAGCTGGACAAGGTATTCTCTGGCGAGTTAGAAATAATCATTCATGAAATCAACGAAGCCATCGCCGCCTGATGATCATGGCGCTTGAATCCCTTTACGGAAAATTAAAAAAACTTGCATCTTTGTAAATTGGATAGTAAGCTTCCAATATGCAAACTTACATTAAACGCTTCTTTACCGAAAAGATCAGAGAAAGATTGCTAAATATCCCTGGGGTAATCATACTTGGTCCAAGACAATGCGGGAGACACTAAGCAAGGCTAAGGGACGACTCTCATATTCTATTAAAAAAGGGGCTAACTGCAATCGGTTAACCCCCTGATTTTTTTGGTGCCGGAGGTCGGACTCGAACCGACACGGAGTTAAACCCCGGGGGATTTTGAGTCCCCTGCGTCTACCAGTTTCACCACTCCGGCATTTAACTTATTTGGGCACCACTTCCATGTCTTAATATTGAGTGGAATTATAAGCAAACCCAACCGAACTGTCAACAAAAACCTTGACGCCAAATCGATTTTATGGTACGTCATAAAAAACCCAATCAATTATGGGTTTTTTATTAGAAAAATGAAGGGGCTGTAGCTCAGTTGGGAGAGCGCTTGAATGGCATTCAAGAGGTCAGCGGTTCGATCCCGCTCAGCTCCACCAAGAAAATCAAGGGGTTAGTGAATCATAGGTTAATCCCTTTTTCTTCAACGGGTCATTCTCTCCCCATTCTCTCCCCACTTTTTTATTTTTAAACGATTGCAGCATCTAAAAACCTAACTCAAGTTGCCTTTTATTTTGCCTCCGATACCTGCCCTTGATGGATTCTTACCAGAGCGAAAAGAGTATAAAGGACAAAGGGGATCAGAACAATTCTTAACCTCCCCAGAAGACCAACAAACACACTCCAGACAAAAGGCTCTTATTGCCGATAAGGGTGTGAGTGAAACTTTTCTTGTTTTGCCTGTCTTGGTTCTTATTTTATGTGCTATTGCCATTTGTAACCCCGTTACTTATTGAACAACCTTGCTTCCCAAAAAAACCTGTTTAACTTCATGGATTCGCTTCAGTGCTTCCGGGTCTGGATTTAGCCTTACTATATTTTTTAGCTCCTGAGCTGTGTAAATAACAAACCCCTTATCCTTCAGTCCTTTTGCCATTTCATCGTTGGAAACAAACAAAATATCTTCACCTAAGACTTTGCTCGCTACTTTGACTATCAGGTTAGCTTTAGCAAATGTGTCTAAGGGTATATTTTGAACAAGCTCAACGTCTTTCAAATAATCTACAATCTCTGCCTTATTTTTTTTAATTTCCTCCACTAGCCCGGGGGGTGATCTTATCTTTTGGGGCAAATCGCAAGTTATTATTGACTATAGAAATTGTTACACCCGTTTCTTGAAGCCTGGTTAATATATTTTCCATCATCTTGCTAACCTCTTAAAAAACCATAGGTTAAATAGGAATCTCTAAGAAATTATCTTCGCCAATTTGTTTATGTTTGTTTATTCCCTGGTTTTCAGGTGACCAAGTGACCAAGTTAGAATGTTTTGTAGTATTTTCAGCATGTTGCGCCTGTCTAACTTGGTCATTCCCACTTGACCAGGTTTGGCCAAGTGACCAGGTTAAACTTTCTGGAGGAGGAAGAACTTGAGTATCATCAGGTAAAACATCACCCACAACGTATTGCGATATTTTCCCTCTACCTGGGTTGTTATTTTTTAAGTAGCTTAGTGTGGCCGCCCTTTTTAATCTACGCTCCGCAGCTCGTCGGTCTATTCTCAAATAGTTTGCAATGTCCCGTGTCGTTGCATAGTCTTTATCTTCTTTATCTGTAATCTTCCTGACCGCTTCCACTGTTTTACGAACTGCCTCTGGTACGGTCATTTCTACACCTTCGGCAATTAGATCAGCGATAAGCCAATAAACAGTCCTGTAATCGTCTAAAATAGCTATAACTTCTCCCCTTCCGCTTCGTTTCCGGCTTGCCTGATGCAAGATGGTATTGGCTTTATTAAATTTAGAAGCGTCGTAAAGTCCCTCCTTAATCGCACAGCCACAGGTGAAACTCGTTCAGCCAACTCCCTGGCATAGGGAATCCTGACATTCAGTGACTGTGTTCCCAACCATTTCTGCAAAGCATGCCATTGCCCCACGCTGTTACATTGATTATGCTCGTCAGCCAAATCTACCAAGATAGCTCTGGTTTGTTCCTTAGAGTCATTTACCGTTAGAGAGAGCATACGGGTTTCGTTCTCAGGGTGTAGATTAATAGCAGTCGTGGTGCAGATAAAACCTGTCGGCCCTTCCTTCTCAATCCTGCGTGGCTTAAAACCATCCTTTGTTTTTTCCACTGTTTCATAAAGAATTCGCCCTTCACTTAATAAGGTTCTGATTAGGTAACTCTGAAAATCAGATGCCAGGCCTGAAGCCTCGGCAAGTAAAATAACCCGATGTTTAAACTCGGCTTCAGTAAAGGCCAGCATGCGGTCTGACATTGCCGTGAAAAGATAGTAGGCTTCGGCAGGAAATAATTTAACAATAGCGTCCAGTACATAACTCTTGCCGGCAGCGCTGGGGCCTTTAATCACTACTGACACCGGTCTGTTGAGAAAGCGACTCACCAGAGACAGATAAAGGATTTTAACAGTCCGCTCTTCGCCGGTCACGCCCATTTCTTGCGCCACTGCATAAACTTCGTTGAGAATGTCGGGGGATCGTGCAAGGTCTTGACACTTCTGCCATGCTTCAGACTCCTCTGCTTTCAAGCGTTATCGCTCATACTCTGCGAAAGAAACAGCCTGAGAAAGAAGCCCTGTAAATTTCTCTTTGAATTTGTCAGGATTATCAAGGTATAGAGACGAAACGTCTTTCAGGGGTGCAGAAAGAAAGACCAGTTTTACCTTCTGTCTAACATCTGATCCCGACAGCGACTTTAGAATACTTTCACCCCCCTGGTCAGGTTCGACAATAACGTAGACAGTATCGAATTTGTCGAAATGGTGGGCGTCTCTGTCTTCTTTCCACATACTGGCGCCTGGAAGACCTATGGCTGGTATGTCGTTAAACCAGAGCGTGTGGCAATCAGACTCACCCTCCACCAGTACAATAAACTTACCAGGATAAGTCTTAAGCATCCACAGTCCATAAAGACAGGGATGTGTTCCCTTTTCCCAGGCGAATTTTGGCATATCGGCAATACTCAGGCGGAAGCGTCTGCAAACCAGTTCCCCACTTGCATTGAAGTACGGGATAACCAACTTCGTTTTTCCTTTATAAGTGCTTTCCTCAATGCCGACGGAATTTAAGAAACCCTTCGGCAACTTCTTTGCTTCGGAATAACTTTGTAGGGGACAGCCCAACCTGGTCACTCGGTCACACCTGGTCATTGGGGGTTGACCAACTTTTTTCGTAGAATTTCCTTTATTTTCAACAGGTTGTTCTAACCTAGTCACTTGGTCAACCTGGATCGAGGGGCAAGACAAACAAACACTTTTTTCACAAAACAAATCTTTCATTTCAAGCCCAAGAGCTTTAACAATGTCTGAAGTTGCACATCCCGCAAAGCATTTGAGCAGGATTCTGCCGTCGTCTCCCGTTGAAATAGACAAACTTGCCTGATGATCGTCATGTGCGGGGCACTTACTGATCCATCCGTCTGTCATCGCTTTTACGTCCTGAAGACGGTTCAAAAATTCCGTTATGTTCATCACACCTCCTATCGTTCCGACAACATACTGACGATATTGCTTGAGTTCGTTGGGTATGTAGTCATAAATGGGTTTCATCGTGGCTGCCTCCTATGAGAGTGTCCGTGAGCGTGCTTCGAGCCATTCAATCAAACTTTCACGCTCATAAGCAACGGTGTTCCCCAACAGGATTCTCTTTTTGGGGCCTTGTCCGAGACAATCCAGGTTTGCAACTGTTCGGGAAGAGTAGCCAGTTAATTCCTTAAACCGGGGAAAAGTTCGTGCAACAAATGGGGGGAGCTCCTTAAGTAACGCTGATAGATCGGGTCTTTCTAACATTTTTCTACCTCCAAAAGGTTTTATTGGGGGGGGTTAAGTTCCCTTCTGAAGGTTCTGTCTGACTTTGGAGGGAAGATATCTGCCCTCGGAGGGAAGATGAAAAGAAAAAAGCCAATGCAATCAATTATTTGCAATGGCTTCAGGAAATAATATTGATGGGTGAAAATATTTTATGGAATGATGCCCCAGGTGAGGGAGCCGGTGTAAGTTAGACCAAATGCTCCGTCGGGTTTGATATGGTTTTGCAGGTGTTTTACCAGATCCTTCATGTCTTCCCCGGTGATAGCTCCATAGGCCCTCTCCAGGCATTTTTTGATGTTGATTTGTGCTTTCTTATCGTTAGGATCGGCAAAATTATCCTACAGAAAGACCTTATAACTGATGTTCAAAGCTTTCCCCAGGCGTTTTGCCATTTCCTTGCCAATGGACCGCTTGCCGTTTTCCATCTCAGAGATATGGCGC
The DNA here is from genome assembly GCA_002782605.1 of Deltaproteobacteria bacterium CG_4_8_14_3_um_filter_43_13. Taxonomy (GTDB): domain Bacteria; phylum Desulfobacterota; class UBA8473; order UBA8473; family UBA8473; genus UBA8473. Next base: position 16,841 of record PFIF01000207.1, read on the forward strand.
TGCGGAATACCGGACAGCCTGGAAAGGGCGATCTGCGTCAATCCCTCCCTGTATCTTGCCCCGGCCAAAGCCTTGCCGATAAGCTGCGCCTCCGAACATTCGGGGTAGACTTCACGCCAAGGGACAGACTCGGATGCGTCCACGAATCCTAGGGGCTTCAGTGTTTCAATAGCCTTTGCCATGTTCACAATAGGACCCATGAATTTTATTTCAATGATATCAGTAGGGGGCTTTTTCGTGTGTACCTGCATATAACACCTCAATCAGTTTTATTTCTTTGTCTTTGACCTCCCACATAGCCACGTAAGTAGGCCGGCCTTTCTTCAAATGGCAATGGTAACGGTTATCAGATAACGTGCTGAAGTTCGGCCAGTCTCCCCTTATTGGGCCGTTCGCTTCCATGTCTTTCTTTAAAGCGATGAGAAGGTTTTGTACTTTTTCAGGTAATTTCCTTACCAGTTTGTTCAAATGCTTCTTTTCCGTTACCGTCCACGTCATGATTTATCCTATACTAACATATAGTATAATGCAAGAGGTTTTTATTTCGAGAAAGAAACAACCTGCCCCGGTTTGTCTTTCCCGGCGTTTGCTATGCTCTGTTCCAGTACCTTTACGGCATCCTGCAGGGTATCTTGGTGCAAATGCGAGTAACGCTCAGTCATGTTTATTCTGGAATGCCCAAGCATTTTTTGCACGGTGTACAGGCTGATGCCGCTTTGCACAAGCCAACTTGCGTAACTATGCCGCAACGAATGCCAAACGACCCTGTAACGGGGATCTGTGATCCCCTCGTTAAATCCAAGTTCCTCAACAACACGGTTAAAAGTCTTTGATATGCGGTCAATTTGCGTCCCTTTCGTCGTCGGGAATACCAAGGTATCTTTTCGTCCCGGCCCTCGCTTCACGAACATATCCTTAACCATGCCTGTCATGATGCTGTGTCTTGTCCTGCCGCTTTTCGTGTCCCGCAGGGTAAGAATGTCCTTTTCAAGATCAACGTCTGCCCATTGCAGTGAAAAGGTCTCCCCTGCTCGAAGACCACAATGCAAAGATAAAAGCGCCATTTCGTGAATGTCCCGGCTTCGTGCTTTCAATGCAGCTAACAGGCGGTTAGCTTCCTCATGGGTCAAGAAACGCTGCCTCTGATTATCCTTCTTTGGCAGCTTAACCTTACTGACGGGACATCCTCCCTTGTAAAGGTCAACGGTCTTTGCGAAATTATAAACTTGCCGAACCACTGATAAAGCATAGGTTGCGGATCGTGGCGACTTGCCCGCATCGGCCATGTTCTTTTTTATGCGCTCAAGATGAATGGGTGAAATGTTTTCAAGGGTCAAATTGCCGATGACAGGTTTAAGCCTGAGTTTGTAAAGGCTGCTTTCCGCATCCCAGGCCCCTTTTGTCTTGTTTTGCTCCGCAATGGGTGAATATCGTTCGGTGAATATCTGATCAAAAGTAATGGCTTCCTTTTCGGCAAGTTCTTGCGCTGTTTTCTTCGCCTCTTTGCGCTGCTTTTCAATCTCTCTTTTTTCTGTGATGCGTGTCGGCGCTTCCCTTTTCCCGTGTTTAGCGGCCCCTCTGAGGCGTTCAAGGATAAGTGCTGCTTTTGCCTCTGTCCAGTTCTGGTCGTCTTCCGGGTCCCGTTCGCTCGTCCAACCTATACCCTCTTCAATTCGTTTTCCGTCTATCTGATAACGAATGGCAAGGTAGCGGTCTTTTTTGACGCCATGTTTCCGGGTCGGGTGTTCATAATACCGGACGCCTTTAAATTTTGTACCGATCCATTTTGCTGCCATTTTAACCCCCTTTTAAAAAATCCCCCGTTTTTCTCTCCCCATTCTCTCCCCACTTTTAGCCTGAAATAACGTGTTTTTTAATGACGCTCTATGAAGGCAAGATACACCTAAGTACTCTATTTGTCAAGGATTATTTGATGCTTTGTGAAAGTTAGTGAATGTAAAAATATTTGAATGGCATTCAAGAGGTCAGCGGTTCGATCCCGCTCAGCTCCACCAAAAAATCAAGGGGTTAGTTAAAGTAACTAACCCCTTATATTTTTGCCCGTCGATCCATCCAGCAATGGAAACAATTTCTTTTCCCCTCTGTTCCCTCTCCATCTTAAAAGCAAAAAGGTAAAAGCAGGAATGTTTTATTTCTCTTGGGAATGCCTTTTTATACTATGAGAACCCTGTCGGAGACATAATTGGCATCTATTATCACTGCATATTTGACATGAATAACAGTCCTTGCAATCATGCTTTTTTGTATGTCCTGGTTTTTCATCCGGGACATAAATCTTACCCTTAAGACCAGGAATTTCAACAAAGGCCATATCAATTCTATCTCTTTGCATCCCTGGGAACATCGATCCCCTCTTTCCTTAAGATATCCAGAGGCGATACCGGTTCTGAATCGTGTAAACGAATAAAATTCTCCCTTAAAACCTTTCTTTGCGTATCTTCACTCCAGCCGAATCCTTTCAGTTGTTTAAAAGCCTTAAACCACGATTGCATACCTACAAAGGGATAATCCGTCCCGAAAAGAATCTTTGGCTGATAGAATGGGGTGTTAGTAGATACTACGAGGCTTTGGGGATATATCCTTGGAGAAGCACCTGATATGTCTAGGTACACGTTGGGATGCCTGAATGCCAGGGACATGGCCTGATCATGCCATCCCCCGACACCGTAATGAAGAAGTACCAGTTTTAAGGTGGGAAAATCCACAGCTACATCATCATAGTGGAGGGGCATCATGTATTTGATCTTTGTGAAATACATCCCTGTCGTTCCACAGTGGCTCTGGACAGGGACATTATACTCCACGCACTTTTCATAGATGGGGTAGAAACGCTTCTCGTCATTTGGATATGTACTCACAGCAGCCGGATGGAATTTCATGCCTTTTAACCCCAGCTCTTTTATACACCTTTCGGTCTCTTCTGCAGCGTCCTCTCTTCTGGGGTCCACCGAACCATACCCTATGAACCTGTCGGGATACTGTGATACTAATTTAGCAACCTTGTCATTGCTTAACATTGATTCTTTAAATGCCCAATGATCTGACTTTGAAGTGTCTAAGCTCATTATTAAAGCCTTTTCCACATTGGCCTTGTTCATATCTTCTATCATATCGTCCAGACCTTTTGGTATAACTTCTTCCTTGAGTCTGAAATGTCTTGCAGCCATGAAAAGACCAGGATTCCTTTTCAGATCATCCCGAAACATAGGATGGGCATGATTGTCTATGGCAGGCACAGGTGAAAAGGCAGCACTTTCTGTCTGAACCCTTTCGATCTCTTTTTCACACTCGGCTGCTTTGCTATCGTATTTACCTCCTTTTAACAATTCCAGCGCCTGTTTGAATATCCTCTCTGCATCCATGTAGTATCTGGCATTCAATGCAGATCTTGCCTCCTTATACAGCTTTTCTACTTTTTCTTGTACTTCATTTTTAGAACCTTCAGTCATTTAGAAAACCTCCTTTTGTGTTATTTTATTTACCATTGTTGATTCCTAGCCGCTACCTTTATTAACACCCGTAGGCGTTCAAGGTTGATGGCTTCGTAAAAAGTCCATCTGCTGTGTTACACTGCATTCTCTGCCCTGTTAAATCCATGATCATTGGGGTTTGTGTATTCTGATTTCTAAAAGACCTCAGAAATTGGACTCACTTTCGGCGTAACCATTTAACAGGGTAAGTCATTGCAGCGTACCCCTAAGTACGCCTCACTCCTCAGGATTTGCGCGCCTTGCATCTGGAGCTCTTTACTGTGCGGTCTGATTTTTGACTTTTTACGACTTCATCAGTATTGAATTGATTGCCTTTTACCAAATTGTTTTCAAGAATCCAGATTTACCAATTACACTGTCTTTACTTATCAAATTCAAATCTAATAATACAGATGTAGCCACAATAATTCTGTCATGTAATTCTGGAATATCAGTTATCTCTTAGCTTTTAGAACCACTTCGCCAGTAATAGGATATATTCGATAATTTATACTACGTTGGACTAATTTAGTAACATCAGGTAATGTAGTTGAAATGCGATTTTTCTCCGAGAGATATAGGATTTCCATTAAAACCATTGCTGGTATAAAAACGACACAATCACCCCTATCTGCCTCCTCAAATATTTTGCCGGCATTCTTTCCCTGTTTTTTCGATTTGGCAAGATGGCGGATAAGCCCAGTAGTATCAGTTACATATTGCTTCATACTATTTCCTTCATATCAAGATGTTGCCATATTTCTTTCCGTGCATCTTGAATTTCTTTATCAGTAAGTTCAAACCCTTCCCATAGACCTCCAAGTTTGACTATATTTTTTTCTGTACTAGGTTGATATTTTTCCTTTAAGAATGTTACAAAATTGAAAACCTCGGCTAATTTTTCCTCTGGCAATTGTTTAATGGTATCGATAATTTGTTGTTGATATTGTTCTGACAGTGCCATTATTTTTACCTCCTATTTAAAATATACCGTCCAAAATTACAGATAACGTTTCCGGGCTAAAAGAAGTGCGAAGCATTTGGATGTCAATCTTTTAGCCTGTTGTTAGGCGAAGGAACAAACGATACACCTTTTACCTCAGTTCCCATTCTTCATAAAAAGCCTTTTTAAAATTCCTCGCACCGTGTAATATAGCAAGAATTTCTACATCTTCATTTCCTATGATTCTGTAGACGATCCTGTAATTTTGATAAATGACTTCTCTGAAACCATAATTCTCCAGTTCAGGAACAATACGACCAATACGGGGCATGGTTTCGAGCTTTGTGGTAGCCGTGATAAGAGATCTTATGAATCGTGTGGCGTATGTTTTAGAATCTCTGGCAATATACTCATGGATTGCGTGCAAATGACTGCTTGCCTTTTCGGTCCATCTTATTTTGCCCATTGTTCAACTCTTTTGAGTAGTTCTTCCGTTGTCAGTAGTCTCTCCGTTTCAGCATCCTTCAGCCCCTCCAAAACTTGAGCGACAATGTCTATCTCACACATTATGTCCTCTACCGAACACTCCTCAGGCAATCGCTTTATGGTTTCAATCGCGACCTCTTTTAGTAGTGCCATACATATACCCCCTTTTTTGTTACGTTATATCGATCTGCTCAGGGACAGCACGCTTTTCCGCCGTTCCCTGCAACAGCGATGTTGTGCGTTTTTTGCATCACGATGAGTCTTTCTGCGAAGCCAAACTTTCTATAGAAATCCAACACTTGTTCATTACCCTCTGCAATAGATACTCTGATGGTTTCACAGTCCTGCTCTTCAAGCCATTTGAGTGCGAGCGTCACTAATTTCTCACCCACGCCTTGCCCTCTATAGGCACCTTTGACAAATAAGGAATCGATTTCTCCAATAGAACCATCAACGGTCGCAATACAGTATCCTACGCTGTCACAGCTGTCTTGTGCCACGTAGGCGATGAAGCGGTCTCGCTTAACCAAAGCCTCCATCCGTTTTTCAAAGGTGAATTTTGAGAAATGGTCCTTGAAGTACATCGATTTCGACAGGTGGTGGTCGTTAAGATTTTCCCACAGAATTTTAATACTGTTTATTTCGCCTCTGCTAATCGCTTCAATCTCCATTGTTCTCTCGATCAAAATAATACATCGCTTGTTCTTTCGCCGGTTGAGCGTATCTGAAGTTCCCCGAAGGGGAATTTGGGCGGAGCGAAGCGGAGTCAGATACGCTGTGTTATCTGCTGTTGCGGGTCTTTCAGTATCTATCATGGTCAATCTTCAAAAAGAACTTCATCATTATCAAAAGCAAATATTGCCCTTTTACATATGGACCTCATGAGTGCTATGCCTATGAGGTATTCTTCTTTCATCTCAAAGATCTCTACCTCGGCTAACCTTAGGGTATTCACAAACACATCGCTAAGATATAGGCTCACTGGCTGAACAAAGCCTCCAGCGAGAGTGACCGTATCTTCACCAAGGTAATCTCTATCAATGCTTTGCAAGACTACCGTATCTAACACAAGAGACCCTGAAAAGCCCGTATCAGCTATGAGTTCTAAAGGTTCAACATTGCCATGAACAGAAGATACAATGTGTAAGCTTCCATTCTGAATGTAGCTCTTTACCAAGGGAAAATAGAGTTGATGGATGTATCCTTGTAGATTTATGCTTTTAAGGACATGAACCGACGGGTAGCCTACTTTAACGAAAAAAAATACCGCTCTTGGGTCATTTTTTGCTCTACGTCCTTCCTTTGACGCTTCTACTTCGTTTTTTCCATAAAAAGTCTCGCCGGTCAAAGGATCCAAAGCGACAATGTAGCCTACCTTATCTGAGTCCTTAGAATTAATTAAGCTCCTTACAATCCCCTCTGCTTTTGGTGAAAGTTTTAGCTTTTCCATAATCTTACTCTCCTCTTAATTATCCCTATATCCTAAATCATTATAAATTTTTGTATACTCTTAACCCGCAATTGCAGATAACGTTCCCGTTGCAAAAGAAGCCCGAAGGGTTTAGACGAAAGTCTTTTGCAACGTGTTATGTGAAGTGGGACAGGCATACTTTTTTACCCAACAATTCTCTTAAAATCCTCATTGTCCCAGAGGGTTTTAAAACTATCGTCATTTCGAGCAAGATCTTTATATTTAGCGTCTAGTTTTATTGCTTCAGATAGACGCCACCGTACATCAGATATAGAGCCTTCCAAAGCAGATTCACGTGCCCATGTATACCACTTCTTTGCTGCTTCGTCAAATACCTGACGTGCTTCTTCATGGCGACCGAGCTTTTCAAGGATATCAGCCTTGCGTCGTCGCCACGCCTTTCCCCACACATCATCACCGATTGATACGTTCTTTATGGCCTTGTCCAAAGCATTAAGTGCCTCATCATAACGACC